>NZ_CP042264.1:0-227500 GCF_007855645.1 Qingshengfaniella alkalisoli | reverse complement strand
TTACTGATCCTAACCAAACTCCGAATACCCGGGAGTACTAGATGGCAGACACACGGCGGATGCTAACGTCCGTCGTGGAGAGGGAAACAACCCTGACCTACAGCTAAGGCCCCCAATTCATGGCTAAGTGGGAAAGCTAGTGGGACGACCAAAACAACCAGGAGGTTGGCTTAGAAGCAGCCATCCTTTAAAGATAGCGTAACAGCTCACTGGTCTAATCAAGTTGTCCTGCGGCGAAGATGTAACGGGGCTCAAGCCATGAGCCGAAGCTTAGGATGCACTATGTGCATGGTAGCGGAGCGTAGTGTGATATAACTCCACGCCTCTTGTATTTTTGTAACGCCTCTGCAGCTCAATTGAGCTGCGCGGTAGCGCAAAAATAACGGAGGCTCGGAGTTGACTGTGAAGCCGGCGCGTAAGCGATCCGGTGGAGTGATCACTAGCGAGAATGATGACATGAGTAGCGACAAACAGGGTGAGAGACCCTGTCGCCGAAAGTCCAAGGGTTCCTGCTTAAAGCTAATCTGAGCAGGGTAAGCCGGCCCCTAAGGCGAGGCAGAAATGCGTAGCCGATGGGAACCACGTTAATATTCGTGGGCCAGGAGGATGTGACGGATCGGAAACGTTGTTCGACCTTATCGGATTGGTCGGGCCGCTAACCGGTTCCAGGA
This sequence comes from Qingshengfaniella alkalisoli, assembly GCF_007855645.1. GTDB lineage: Bacteria > Pseudomonadota > Alphaproteobacteria > Rhodobacterales > Rhodobacteraceae > Qingshengfaniella > Qingshengfaniella alkalisoli. The sequence goes on along the minus strand of NZ_CP042264.1, from coordinate 226,829 downwards.
AATAGCCCTCCATCAGACCGTACCCGAAACCGACACAGGTGGACTGGTAGAGAATACCAAGGCGCTTGAGAGAACGATGTTGAAGGAACTCGGCAAAATACCTCCGTAAGTTCGCGAGAAGGAGGCCCGGTTTCTAGGCAACTAGTGGCTGGGGGCACAAACCAGGGGGTGGCGACTGTTTACTAAAAACACAGGGCTCTGCGAAGTCGCAAGACGACGTATAGGGTCTGACGCCTGCCCGGTGCCGGAAGGTTAAAGGGAGGAGTGAGAGCTCCGAACTGAAGCCCCGGTAAACGGCGGCCGTAACTATAACGGTCCTAAGGTAGCGAAATTCCTTGTCGGGTAAGTTCCGACCTGCACGAATGGCGTAACGACTTCCCCGCTGTCTCCAACATCGACTCAGCGAAATTGAATTGCCTGTCAAGATGCAGGCTTCCCGCGGTTAGACGGAAAGACCCCGTGCACCTTTACTACAGCTTCACACTGGCAACAGGCCAGCGATGTGCAGGATAGGTGGTAGGCTTTGAAACCGTGACGCCAGTCGCGGTGGAGCCTCCCTTGAGATACCACCCTTCGCTCGCTTGTTGTCTAACCGCGGTCCGTTATCCGGATCCGGGACCCTGTGTGGCGGGTAGTTTGACTGGGGCGGTCGCCTCCTAAAGCGTAACGGAGGCGCGCGAAGGTTGGCTCAGAGCGGTCGGAAATCGCTCGTTGAGTGCAATGGCAGAAGCCAGCCTGACTGCAAGACTGACAAGTCGAGCAGAGTCGAAAGACGGCCATAGTGATCCGGTGGTCCCGAGTGGAAGGGCCATCGCTCAACGGATAAAAGGTACGCCGGGGATAACAGGCTGATGGTGCCCAAGAGTCCATATCGACGGCACCGTTTGGCACCTCGATGTCGGCTCATCTCATCCTGGGGCTGGAGCAGGTCCCAAGGGTACGGCTGTTCGCCGTTTAAAGAGGTACGTGAGCTGGGTTTAGAACGTCGTGAGACAGTTCGGTCCCTATCTGCCGTGGGTGTAGGATACTTGAGAGGAGTTGCCCCTAGTACGAGAGGACCGGGGTGAACGATCCACTGGTGGACCAGTTGTCATGCCAATGGCAGTGCTGGGTAGCTATGATCGGAAAGGATAACCGCTGAAGGCATCTAAGCGGGAAGCCCCCCTCAAAACAAGGTATCCCTGAGGACCGTGGTAGACCACCACGTCGATAGGCCGGAGATGTAAGCGCAGCAATGCGTTCAGTTGACCGGTACTAATTGTCCGATAGGCTTGATTTGATCCAGTAAAAGCAAGACTGGTCAAAAGCATACACAAAACATAGTGTACATGACTTGGAAATAATGGCTTTTTCCTCGGTTTGGTGATCATAGCGCAAGTGAAACACCCGATCCCATCCCGAACTCGGCAGTTAAGCACTGTCGCGCCGATGGTACTGCGTCTCAAGACGTGGGAGAGTAGGTCATCGCCAAACCTAGAAAAAAGCCACAAATCTCTCTAACGATGTTCAAATCCACATCAGCTGCAAAAAAAAACAACGCAGCAATGGCGCGGGATGGAGCAGCCCGGTAGCTCGTCAGGCTCATAACCTGAAGGTCGTAGGTTCAAATCCTACTCCCGCAACCAAAGTAACCGACCCAGCCCTCGCCAAAAGCGGGGCTTTGTCGTATCCAGATCTCCCAAGGCCAGAATGCCGGACAGATCACCGCTGAGCTCGATCCTGTGCCCATCGCGCGCGTCCGCTGCTGGAACCATCCGGATCTCGGAGATCAGGGTGCGCATCGCCTCGGCGGCCTGGACCCGAACTGCGGGGTCTGAAAATGATGACGTCGTCTTCAATAAACGCGTCCGCGCTCTGAACCGTGCGATTGCGACGCGCACGGTGAACCCCGAAGCGCTGGAAGCCGCGCAAAGGGAATACAACCAGTGGCTCGCCAAACAAGATTGAGGTGCCGCCGACGCATCGGCCATTGCTATATGGCCTGCTTCCAATACCCGCCACCTTGCCGCAAAGGTGACGCGCCAACACTATTTTGGGCCGACGCCCCCCGACACACAGCACATTGGACATTACTCTCGGAGCCTCTAAAATGGAGAAACGACCGAGTGAGTGAGACCGTGTCGATGATGAAACCTTTAACAGGGCGCTGAAATAGTCGTCGAGGCGGAACGTTGTCCCTGCATCATGGCTGTGTCGCGTGATCGCGATGCCCTTCAGCGGTTCGATATGTGTCCCGAGTGGCGTGTCCCCGCTTCTGTAAGGTGCGGTTACTCACATTAGAACGTGTCGGTCTTGATCGGATTCGGAATTTCCACGGCGTTCATTCTGTGATTCCCTGCCATTGAGGCAGATATGGGGATCATAGATGGGCAAACCGCATCCTATTGAGCTGCGAGAACGCGCTGTTGCGCTTGTGGAACAGGGGATCACGCACACAGAAGCAGCCCGGCGACTGTGCGTTTCGATCAAGTTCGTCAACGACATGGGGCGGCTCAAGCGCGAAACCGGAGCGCTGAAGCCGAAGCCGCAGGACAACCCGGGGCGCGGCAAGCTGACCGGCGTCAAGGAGTGGGTGCAGGGCCGGACCGCGGCGCAGCCCGATCTGGCGATCGACGAGTTGACGGCCGATCTGGGCGCGGAACATGGCCTCAAGGTGCATCGGTCGTCGGTCGGGCGGCTCTTGCACCCGCTCGGCCTCAGTCACAAAAAAAGACCTTCAGGCGCTTGAGCAGAAGCGCAAGGATGTCGCCGACCTGCGCCGCATCTGGGTCACAAAACGCCAGCCATTCATGACCAACCATCTGGACAGATTGGCCTTCATCGACGAGACCTCGGTCAAGACCAATATGGTGAAAACCACCGGCTGGGCACCGCGCGGGCAGCGTCTGCTCGATCGCGCACCGTTCAGGCACTGGCGCACCCAGACGTTTATCGGAGCCCTGCGCCATGATCGGCTCGACGCGCCCTGGGTTCTTGACGGCGCGATGAACGCCGAGATGTTTGAGCTCTACATCGAAACCCAACTCGTGCCGACATTGCGCGAAGGCGACGTGGTCATCCTCGACAACCTGTCCAGCCACAAAAGCCCCGGGGGCCGCCCGCGCGATGCGTGACATCGGCGCGTGGTTCTTGTTCTTGCCGCCCTACAGTCCGGACCTCAATCCCATAGAAATGGCGTTCTCGAAACTCAAAGCCCTGATCCGCGAGGCCGCCGCACGAACCTATGACGAACTTTGGCAGACCGTCGGGCGGGTCTGCACCCTCTTCACAGAAGAGGAGTGCTACAACTTCTTCAAAGCCGCAGGATACCAAACCGATTAAACGCGACAGGCTCTAGCGCAGGAAACGACGAAAGCGATTCAAGGCTAACCAGACGAGTAGCGTCGCGATCGCTGCGAGGGCAAGAAATTGTGGCCACACCACCGGCAGCCCGGCGCCACGAAACAGAATTGCCTGTGACAAGATGATAAAATGCGTGTTAGGGGCGGCGAGCATGATGTTCTGAATGATCTCAGGCATGCTTTCGCGTGGCGTCATACCTCCGGAGAGAACCTGAAGCGGCAAAAGCACCAATATGAGCAGCAATCCAAATTGTGGCATCGTGCCAGCCATGGTCGCCAGGAAGATTCCCAATGCAGTGGTCGCCAGAAGCATCAGCACTGCACCTACCATGAAAAGCAGAACCGACCCCGCCACCGGAACGTTCAGCAGCATCTGAACGACGACAATGATCGAGAAGGCTGAGGCAATCAGCACGACCAACGCCATCGACCAGATCTTCGACAGCATAATTTCGAAAGACGTAACCGGCATCACGAGTAGATGCTCCACAGTGCCGTGCTCCTTTTCGCGGATCAGCGCCGCCCCGGTGAGGACGATAGAAAGCATGGTAATGGACTGGATGACGCTATTGATTGATCCAAACCATCCCGGATCCAAGGATGAGTTGTAGCGCGCACGCAACGTCAGATCGACCGGTAAGTCGTCGCTCGGTCGATAGCTATCCACATACTCCGACACTTCGCTTGACACGATGGACTGAATATATCCGCTGCCGGTGAATGCCTGTGTCATGCGTGTCGCATCTACGTTCAACTGGATGTCTGGAGATCGGCCGGCCAAGACATCCCGGGCAAAACCCGCAGGGATATTCAGGGCAAACGTGTCCAGCCCCTCATCCATCCGACTGTCCATTTCCGGTATCGTTATGAAACTGGGCTCTACAAAATAGGGTTGATAGAATGCGGTCACGATCCTGGACGACAGCTCAGACTGGTCCTCGTCCACAATCGAAATCGTCGCGTTGGACAAGGAGTCAGGCGTTGAGTTGGCCGACGTGTAGACCGACAATGTGAAGGAATAGACGATCAGTATCAGCATGATAGGGTCACGCCAGAGACCTCGCAGCTCCTTGATGCCCAGTTGAAAGACATTCACGAGATTCATCGGGACCCTACTTTTCCTGCTTTCTCAGAGCTGCCGCACTCAAGGCGAGAATGATGGGGATAGTTAGCGAAAGTGCGACGACAACATTGGTTAGATCGCCAAGTCCCAATTCTTTCGAAAACGTTCCACGCGACGCTATGATGAAGTAAGTCGTCGGGTAGATTTCCCCGATGAACCTGCCAGCCCCCTGCAGGGACGATACGGGATCGATTAACCCGGAATATTGTGCTCCCGGGATCATCGTCAGCAATGCCGTCGCAAAGAGCGCAGCGACCTGACTGGAAATAAAGGTAGAGATCAGCAGCCCGATAGATGTCGTCGCCATGACATACAAAAATGCCGTAAGCGAAAAGGCCAAGATGCTGCCTGTAAACGGCACCTTGAAAAAGTAGATCGCAAACGCTGTCAACATCGCGAAGTTGAGCATTGCCAGAATGACATATGGCAGTTGCTTGCCCAGCAGGAATTCCAATCGGGTAACCGGCGTGACGTAAAAGTTCACGATGGAACCGAGTTCCTTTTCTCGGACCACGCTCAATGTCGTGAGGATCGCGGGAATGATCAGCAGCAGCAACGGGATGACGGCGGGTGCGATGGCAACGATGCTTTTGACGTCCGGATTGTAGCGGAACCGAGTGACAAGATTGAAATTTCCTTCGGTTGCCGCTCTCCCATAGGTTTCACGTGCGATGCGGGTTAACCAATCCGCATGAATACCCTGCACATAGCCGCTGACGGTCTCCGCGCGCGATGGATTGGCTCCGTCGATCCAGACGCCGACCTCGACGTTATTTCCGCGAGCAATATCGCGGGCAAACCCGGCTGGTATTTCTATCGCGAGATCCAGATCACCAGTCCGCATGCGCGCATCCATGTCGTCATAGTCTATCAGCGCCGATTCCTGATCAAAGTAGCGTGAACCCGCAATATCAAGCGCGTAACTTCGGCTTGTTGTTGTCTGATCACGATCCAGAACGGCGAAGCGAAGATCCTCTACATCCGTGTTGATGCCATAGGCGATGACGAACATCAGAATCAAACTGCCGACCAGCGCCATTGTCAGCCTGATTGGATCGCGCCGAAGCTGAAGCGCTTCCAATCTGGTGTAGCTAAGCATCCGGCGCAGGCTGAACGCCCCCATGGGGACCGGAGCGTCTTCGCTGTTCTCGGCTTCGCGTGTGACAATGCCATCACTAGTTTTGGCGGGAGCGGCGGTTTCACCAATCGCTTCTTCGAGATACGCGATGAATGCATCCTCAAGGGTCGTTGCGTTCTTCGACGCGGTGATCTGTTCTACAGTATCGCTCACCAGAACCCGACCCGCATGCATCAGCGAAATCCGATCGCAAAGTGCGGCCTCGTTCATGAAGTGCGTGGACACGAATATCGTCACGCCATCATTGCGCGACAGATCCGACAGGATTTGCCAGAAACCGTCGCGAGCGATCGGGTCAACGCCCGAAGTTGGTTCGTCGAGGATCAAGATTTCAGGGCCATGGATCAGCGCCACAGCGAGAGACAACCGCTGGCGAATTCCCAGCGGCAGTGACTCCGGCAAGGTATGGAGCACTTCGTCCAGTTCGAAGCGACCCACCATTTCGTCAATACGCGTCGAGATGATCGCTTCGTCCATTCCGAAGAGCCGCGCATGCAGATCGAGATTTTGTGCGACCGTCAGCTCGGAATAGAGAGAAAATGCCTGGCTCATGAACCCGACGCGTTGGCGGGTCGCCATATCGTTGGTGTCCACCTCTTGACCGAACAGCTTCGCTCGGCCATCTGTTGGTTCCAGCAGCCCGGTTAGCATCTTCATCGTTGTGGTCTTGCCGCAACCATTCGATCCAAGGAAACCGAATATCTCGCCCTTCTCGATCCGAAAGCTGACATCGTTCACGGCAGTGAAATCGCCGAACGTCATGGTCAAATGATCAGCTTCGATCGCCACGTCATTCCCGCAGGCCTCGCCGCGCGCGGGGACCGAGACACGCGTATGATTCTTTCGGCTTTCTTGTGGAAGCAGAGCAATGAAGGCGTCGTCCAGGTTTGAAGCTCCGGTCCGCCTCAGCAATTCGTCAGGCGTGCCCGCGTCCAGCACCTGGCCGGCATTCATTGCCACCAGCCAGTCGAAACGCGCCGCTTCTTCCATATAGGCGGTGGCAACGATCACGCTCATGCTCGGACGGTCTGTTCGGATGTCGTCGATCAGTTCCCAGAACTGGCGCCGCGAAAGTGGGTCGACCCCAGTGGTCGGCTCATCAAGTATGAGGAAGTCAGGGTCATGGATCAGCGCGCAGCACAGTCCCAACTTCTGTTTCATCCCGCCAGATAGCTTGGCAGCGGGCCTATCCCGGAATTCGGACATCCCAGTGGACAGAAGCAGGTCGTCAATGCGGCGCTCGCGTTCTTGCCGGTCATGCCCGAACAACCTGCCGAAAAAATCTATGTTCTCGAAGACCGATAGCGTTGGATACAGGTTCTTGCCCAGCCCTTGCGGCATGTATGCAATTCGTGGACAGACTTGGCGCCGGTGGACCGGATCTTGCATGCTGCCATCAAGGACATGCACCTGCCCTTGCTGGATTACCTTGGCGCCGGATAGCAAAGCCAGAAGGCTTGATTTGCCAACGCCGTCAGGTCCGATCAATCCGACCATCCGGCCTGCGGGAATGGACAGAGTGACGTCGTCAAGGGCCTGAACCTCGCCATAGGCCAAGCTCAGATGGTCAACCTGCGCGACCGTCCGATCGCCCTCACCTTGATCCGCGATCCCCGTCATTCAACGACATTCGACAGGAAATCAGGCCACTCGACATTCGGATCGAGCCGCACATAAGCCTGCCCCGGCAACCCGGTCTTCACATACTGGATATATTTTTCCAGAAGCTCATGGTTGATGCGCGCCCGGACCCGGAACATAAGTTTTTCACGTTCTTCGGCGGTTTCGACGGTCTTCGGCGTGAACTGCGCAACATCCGCCACAAAGGAAATGCTCGCAGGAAGAACATAACCGGGCAACGCATCCATGGCGAGCCGCACCTCGGACCCAACGTTGACCAGCCCGGCCTGCGAGGTTGGCAGGAAGAAGGTCATATAGACATCCCTCAAATCCACGAGGCTGAGAATCCGTCCCCCGGCCGAAACGACCTCGCCCTCCTGCGCGATACGATACTGGATACGTCCGCTTCGGGGCGAGATAAGCGTACTGTCATCAATCTGCGCTGTTACATAGTCGATTTCTGCTTGCGCGGCCTCCACCGCAGCCTCGGCATCCACAACCTGAGCCTTGGCCGTCCCGATCGCCGCTTCTGCGGCGGCCAAAGACGCCTTTGCCGAAGCAAGCCCGGCCTGAGCTTGCCTGTCAGAGGCGCGGTCATCGTCCAGTACCTGCTGGGACAACACGCTGGTGGCCGCCAGGCGCTCCGTCCGCGCAACCCTTGCAGAAGCGGCATCGGCGACGGCTTGCGCTTCCTCGACAGTAGCTTCGGCTGCTGCTTTCTGCGCTTCGGTCTGTGTCACTTGGCTGTTGGCTGTCTCGATGGCGATTTCCGCGCGACGACGGGCCGCTTCAGCCTTTCGTCTTTGCGCGGTTAGCTGGACAACGTCCATATGGACCAGTACGTCGCCGCGCTGAACAGCGTCCCCCTCTTCAACTAGGATTTCGTCAATCCGTCCGGCCAAACGCGCGGAAATATCTATTTCAGTAGCCTCAATGCGTCCATTGCCCGTCGCGATTTCAGCCGGAAGACCCGGGTTCGCGAGCTTGTTCCACGCCAGATAGGCGCCGACAATCACCACGGCAACAGTACCGACCCAGATCCATTTTCTGCTCAGCTGCTTCATATTAGCCTATTCATATCCAGTAGATTCAGCGGACCGCAACCAACCGCAGCACGACACAAAAAAGATTGCAGCGTACTTTACCAAGTGTCAACGGGATGCACGCACAACGCATCAAGCGCGAAGTGCTCAGGCTTGTTCGTTGTTCTGCCCATCCATCTCCGAGACCTTGAAAATTCCTGGTTCGCGGGAGTGTCGTTAAAAGCGGGCAGCCCTCGCGAGGCTCGGTCATTCGCGCTGTACGAAACGCAGTCCCAGAAACAGAACTCTCCCGAGTTGCTGCCGCTGCAGACGGCATTACACAAGGGCGTTGATGATGGGTTGGGTAGCCCCTCCTGACGGCACTTGTGCCAATGTGGTCCGCATAGGATCGGAAGGATATGGCAATGAAAGAAGTTTCGATCATCGGCGTTGACCTGGCCAAGCAGGTCTTTCAGTTGCATGGGGCGACAGTTGAAGGTTAGGTCGTGTTTCGCAAGAAGCTGTCGCGCAAACAGTTTCTCGCGTTCATGTAGGCACATCCGGCTCTGTTGCACAAATCCTGTGAGGGATTCATCTTGTGAATCCAGTGTGGTAGCTGGACGGCATGAGCAGACCTATCCCCCCGCCTACAAGACCAGGAACTGGTCGGCCTACAACGAAGCGCTCAAGCGCGTCGCTTTGCGACCTCGCTGACAATCTGGTTTGATCCCGCCATGACCTGGGAGGCGACGCCGACCGGAAAGCGTGGTCGCCAGCCCGACTACAGCGATGTTGCCATCCAGACCTGCCTTACGATTAAAGTGCTTTTCGGCATGGCGCTGAGGCAGACGACAGGATTTGTCGAGAGCTTGCTGCGTCTGATTGGCCTGGACTGGGCGGTACCAAATTTCAGCACCCTGAGCCGTCGCCAGAAGACCTTGAATGTGAACATTCCCTACCGTGGATCAGGCGGCCCGTTACACCTGCTGATCGACAGCACAGGCATCAAGGTCGAGGGTGAAGGTGAATGGAACGCGCGAAAGCACGGTGGCACCAAACGCCGTGTCTGGCGCAAGATCCACATTGGAATTGACGAGAAAACATCGAAATCCGGGCTGCAGAGTTCACAACCAGCAATGTCGGCGACGCGCCCATGCTGCCCGAACTTCTCGACCAAATCCCGCCCGATCAGGAGATCGGCAGCGTCACTGCCGACGGTGCCTTCGACACCCGCAAGTGCCATGATGCCATCGCCGCTCGCAGCGCTACGGCCATCATACCACCCCGTAAAAATGCCAAACCATGGAAGCCCGATAGCCCCGGGGCGATGGCGCGGAACGAGGCGCTTCGCGCGTCGAAACGCTTCGGTCGAACTATCTGGCGACGATGGAGCGGCTATCACCGCCGGAGCCGCGTCGAGACTAAGACGCATTGTGTCAAACTGCTGGGCCAACGTCTGGCCGCTCGGGATTTCGACCGTCAGGTTGCCGAGTTCCAAGTCCGCGTCGCTATCCTGAACGCCGTCACAGCGCTCGGCATACCCGTCACCGAAGCTGTGGGATGACTCTGTCCGGCGAAAGGGGAACCTCCGCCATCAGCTGATTTGTGAAACAGAGCCGAATAGCGTGACAACGCCGTCTGGCGAAGTGGAAGACAAAAAAGCACCTTGAGCGTCAGGCCGGGAGCCGGCCCACGACGCGGTCAAGGGGCCGCGGCCTCAGAATCAGCGCCGTGCGCGAAAATGGGAACCGTGCGGTCCAGCGCGGCGATTTCGTCCAGCAGGCGTTCTTCGTCCTGCGATCCCTGCGCGGCGTAGTTCAGGTTCTTGTACAGCCCGGTCAGCCTGGTGAAGTAATCTCGCACGGCGGCCTTGTCGGCAAAGGCGTAGCTGCGCGTCACCGCGGCGTGGACACCGTCGAACTGCGCCTTCTGGCGGGCCAGCGGCACCGAGGAATCGACCTCGTCGAAGGCGTCCTGCTGCAGGAACACCATGTCGAGGAACAATGCCGCCTGGTAGGTGACGAAATCGTCCAGCGTCACCCCGTCCTCGCCGGTCACCTGCATCATCTGGGCGATGTCCTCGCCGCGCGACAGCAGGGTTTCCATCGCCTGGACGCGCGCGCCCCAGTCGGGTCCCATCTGCTCCGCGAACCACGGTGCCAGCTGTTCGCGGTAGCGCGACCACGACAGGAGCGGGTCCACGGCCGGATAGAACCGCTTGTAGGCGCGGTCGGCGGACAGGCCCAGGAAGCACTTCACCGCCGACAGCGTCGACTGGGTCACCGGTTCCTCGAAGTTGCCGCCGGCCGGGGAAACCGTGCCGATCATGGTCAGCGCGCCGGTCGAGCCGTCATTGGTGCGGATCAGCCCGGCGCGCTCGTAGACACCCTTGATGGAGCTGTCAAGATAGGCGGGAAAGCCCTCTTCGCCGGGGATCTCTTCCAGCCGACCCGAGGTTTCGCGCATCGCCTGCGCCCAGCGGGAGGTCGAATCCGCGATCAGCAGCGTCCTCAGCCCCATCTGGCGGTAGTATTCGCCGATCGTCAGCCCAGTGTAGATCGAGGCTTCGCGCGAGGCCACCGGCATCGACGACGTGTTGCAGATGATCACCGTGCGGTCCATCAGCGAGCCCCCGGTGCGCGGGTCGCGGAGCCGGGGAAACTCGGTGATCGTCTCGACGACCTCGCCGGCGCGTTCGCCGCAGGCGACCACGATCACCACATCCACGTCGGCATGGCGCGAGATCAGGTTCTGCAGCACCGTCTTGCCGGCGCCGAAGGGGCCGGGGATGCAGGCGGTGCCGCCCTGCGCGATCGGGAAGAACGTGTCGATCAGCCGCTGGCTCGTGATCATCGGTGTGTCGGGATAGAGCCGTTCCGAGCGCTTGCTCTCGATCAGGCGGCGCGGCAGCGACAGGCGCACCGGCCAGTCCTGTCTAAGCGTGACCGTGCGTTCGACGCCAGCCGCGTCCCGCAGCCGCGCGACCGGATCCTCGACCGTCACGCTGCCGCCGCGCAGCCAGGTCAGCTCGACCTCCTCGTCGATGTCGAAGGGGACCATGATCTTGTGCTGAATGACGCCCTCGGGCACCGTGCCCAGCGTGTCGCCCCCCGTCACCTTCTCGCCGATGCGGCGGCTGGGCGAGAACGCCCATTTGGCCGTACTGTCCAGACCGGGCAGTTCGATACCGCGCGGCAGGAAGGTGCCATGGGCCACCGCCAGGGGTTCCAGCGGGTTCTGCAGGCCGTCATAGACCTGCCCCAGCAGCCCGGGGCCCAACGACACCGACAGGAGCCGCCCGCTCTGCTCGACCCCGTCGCCCAGCTCGATCCCGCCGGTGCTTTCGTAGACCTGCGCATCGGCCTGGTCGCCGCTGATGCGGAGGACCTCGGCCTTGAGCCGCTCGTCCGGGTTGCGCGCGGGGCGGACATAGACGACCTCGTTCTTGACCATGGCCTGGGTCTCCGGGTCGGTCAGCCGCAGCCGCACGATGTCTTCCTGCACGGCGGAAATCCGGGCCGTCGGGCCGTTGCTGGGGGAATCGCCGGTCATGTCAGGGTCTCCGTCAGGGTTTCCGGTGCGGCGGCAAGGGCCTCGTCCACCAGTTCGGCAAAGCGGGCCGCCGCCGTCTGGGCGTCATACCTGGTCCAGCGGTCAAGCAGGTTCCAGCGTACGATATACAGCGCCACCGCCTCGAAATCGAAATCATGGCCGACTGCGCACCACGAGGACATGCGCCAGGCCTCTTCCAACAGGATCCGTTCGAGCCCGGTCGCGTCACCCTTGGCCAGCCGGTCGCGGGCCTGCAGCACCCAGGGAAAGGCGGCCGTCACGCCGAATCCCGGCTGGCCCCAATTGGTGCGGATCCGGGTCACGTAGCGGCCATAGCCCCACAGCGCGTCGACAGGCGGGGCGTCCTCGCCCGCGTGGCGGCGGCGCAACGCCGAGACCAGCGTGCGCATTTCCATCCGGCCGCGGACCAGTTCGGCCAAGGGGACGCTGCTCATTGCGGGCACGATCCTATGGGCCTTGCGGACCAGCTCGGCGTCGTCCTCGCGCAGAGCGATCCGCGACCAGTCCAGCAGTTCCGCCGCCACCGCAATCTCCGCCTGGTGTTCCGGGCGCAGCATGCGCAGTCGCCCCGTCAGGCGGTCGCGATTGATCGGCGAGTGCTTGGCGGCCAGCATCGGCCCGAGCGCCGGCAGGCTGGCCATCAGGGTGACGTATTCACCGTTCACGGTCTCAACTCACGACGCCTTCGAGAAGCGCGCGGAACCGCGGCTGCAGATGCCGCAGGATCATGTCCGCCACCGCGCGGTCGGTCAGATCGACCACCAGCCCCTCGTCCTTCAGCACCAGGCGGATCCCGTCCGCGTCGTCACCGGCGCGCTCGAAGGTGACGCCGTCGCGCAGCATCTCGGCGGCCGCGGCGGCAACGAAATGGGTCAGCGACCCCTCCTTCAGCTCTTCCGGTTTGCGCCGCAATTCATCGAGACCCACGGTCGAGCGCGGCAGCACGACATCCAGCACCGCGGCATCATCGACTCCGGCATCCTCGCGGGACCGGGCCGCGACGGCCAGGATCATCCGCTTGAGCACCTCGTCGTCGCGGGCCAGCCGAGACACCGTCCCGCTGACCTGTTCCGAGAATTGCCGGCTGAGCGTGTCCTTGAGCTTCAGGACCGTGTCACGCATCGCCGCGCGCAGCGCTTCTTCGCCGCCCTGACGGGTGCGCTCGGCCTCGGCCCGGGCCGCGTCGCGGACCGATTTCGCCTCGGCTTCGGCCTTGCCCAGGATCTGGCGGGCGCGGGTCTCGGCCTCGCTGACCAGTTGGGCGGCCTTGGCCTCGCCCTCCTCGACGCCTTCCTGCCGGAGTCGCTCGATCAGTTCCTTGATGCCGGCGGCGGGTGCGGTGGTATGCGCGTCTGCCAACTTGCGTCCCCCTCAACCCGGAAGTGAGCCGGCCAGCACCAGCGCGAAGACGAAGGCGAAGACGGCGAAGCCCTCGACGATCGCGGCCGGGGCCAGCGACAGGCCGAAGATCTCGGGCTTGTCCTTCGCCGCGGCGATGGCCGAGGCACAGGCGCGCCCCTGCCAGACCCCGCTCATCATCAGCGTGATCCCGGCGAGAAAGCCGATGGCGAACAGCCCGCCGCCATTCGTCGCCGTCACCTCCTGGTTCAGCGAGAACATGATGACGATGCCGAAGATGATCTGCGAGGACGGCATGGCGGAGATCCCGACGAAGCGGCCATAGCCGCCGTCGGTTTCCAGCATCGCGCCGATGGCGGCCTGTCCCGCGACGGCACAACCGATGATGCTGCCGACCGCGCCGAGGGCCATGGGGCCGAATATGCCGATCCAGCCGAGCGCGATCACGAGTTCGTTCATGACGTTCGTTCCTTTCGTGCAAATGCCTTGAACGGATAGCCCTCGTCCGAGAGGCCCCACCCAAAGAACTCGATGAAGTTGAGCCGAAGCCCGTGGACCACCCCGCTCAGGATGCCGAGCGCAAGGTTCACCACATGGCCGAAGACCAGGACGATCAGCGCCAGGAAGACACCGATCCCGGCGACGTTCTCGGCCAGTTCCCCGGCCAGGTTGTTGAAGGTCGCGGCCAGCGACGCGCTGGCCAGCCCCAGGGCAAACAGGCGCATGTAGCTCAGCACGTCGCCGAAGAGCTTGGTGACGTCGGTCAGCGACAGGGCGCCGTCGGCCAGCCGCATGATCCAGTCCCTGGGCCTGACGATCGGGCGCTGCGCCGCGCTGGCCAGGAACACCGCCGCCAGCCCTCCGACCGCCAGCACGGCGCCGATGGCCGACGCGCCCAGCCACAAAAGCAGGCCGCCGATCGTCAGCGCCATCCAGCCGAGGCGGACGACAATCTCGGGACCGCCGCGCCGGCGCCAGGCAACCTCACCATTGGCGATGCAGACATGCAGCACCCCGATCAGCACCGAAACCCGCATCATCGTCTCGAAATCGTTGACGTCGATAAAGGCGATGCGATTCAGGATCCCGCCTTCGCGCGGCTCGACGCCGAAATAGCTGCCGGCGGCGACGCCGTAAGCGAAGGCGGTCCCCAGTACGACGAACAGCATGAACCGCAGCCGCCGGCCGGCTTCGCCCGAGCCGATCTTGCGGCGGAAGAGCCAGACCAGCGCGGCCAGCACCGCCGCATAGCCCGCATCCGCCAGGATCATCGAGAAGAACAACGCGAAGGAGGCGAAGACGATCAGGCTTGGGTCCCAGGCGCGGTAATCGGGCGTCATGTAGAACGAGGTCAGCGCGCCGACCTCCTCGAAGCGGCCGGGATTCTTCAGAAGCGTGGGGGGCCGGTCGTCCGGATCGGGATCCTCCAGACGCAGCGCCAGACCGTGAGCGGCGGCCAGTTCGCCCAGTTCCTGCGCGGCGGCAGCCGGGGCCCAGCCCTGCACCGCGAAGAACCGCGTCTCGTCCAGCGTCATCCCGGATGCCGCGCGGCGGTCGTCCTCGTCCTCGCCCGCGGCTAGCCGCACGCCGAGGATCAGGCGGCTACGCGTCAGTTCCTCCCGTTCCGCCTCGGCCTGCTCGATCTCGATCTCCGCCGCCTCTAGTGCGCCGTAAAGCGACGACAGCGCTCGCGACCCGGTATGGACCCGGGGCACCGGTAGCAGGTCGGGCGGCGGTTCGGTGGTCGAGATCACCGCGACGTAGAGCTTGGCCTGTTCCCGCGCCACCACCGCCCAGGGCAGGTCAAGCGCGTCGAGCGCGCGGCGTTCCTTGACCGGCAGGATGTAGAACCACAGCTTGCGGCCGCGCAGCGCCGGTTCGGGCGGCAGTTCGAAATCCCCGAACGCCTCGAGATCGTCGATCCGCCGGGTCAGCGCATCGCGCAGGTCATGGGCCTTGCGCAGCCGCTCCTTGTTGGCCAGCGCCGCATCGATCGTCGCGTCGAAATCGACCGTCTTGTCCACAGGCCAGGGTCGTCTCCGCCGCGGCGCAGTTTCCAGGTGGCGCCAGGCCGCGGCTGTGCGGCGCCGGGCGGCGGCATCAGGGGCATCGAGCGGAGCGGGATCGCGCAGCGGCACGAGATGCAGGCATCCCAGCCCCTGCAGCGCAGCCAGCATCTCGTCCTTCTCGCGGGCAAGCCCGCACAGGGTTGCGCGTTTCATCGGTTCGATCGTCATGGTCCCGCCGCTTCGCGCTTTCGCTTGCCGATCTTGGCGTTGACCACGGCGGAACGTTCCATGTCGCCCAGAACGATGCCCAAGCGCCGGATATTCGCGCGGGTCCGTGGGATCAGCACCTTCTCGAACAGGTTAATACGTTGGGTAACCTTTGCCAGCGCCGCATCGAGCAGTTCGATTTCACGTTCCGCGACGCGCGCCTCGACCCGCAGCCGCAGCACATCCCTCAGGCGCTCGGCGGTCAGGTCGACCCAGTGGGGCCGACCAAGGCGGCCATAGGGGGCAACCTCGACCTCGATCTCCTCGACCACCGGCACGCGCTGGCCGGCGACATTGCGTTCGCCGAGCCGCACGAATTTCAGCGTCGCCAGTCCCGACAAGTCGATGCCCCGATCGGCGAGCATCGGGATCGCGGCACCGATACCGTCCACGCGCTCGGCCTCTTCCCGGCGCAGTGCGGCGATCCGCTCCTCGGTGCGCTTGCGTTCGGCCATCAGCTGCCGCCGCTTCAGGTCCAGCGAGGGCAGGTAACGGCGGTACATGGCCAGCGCCGACTTCTCCTTCGCCAGCTGGGCCTTGTTGAGCGTTAGCCGGGGCATGGTTCAGGCCGCTCCCGCTGTCTTCGGGAAATACTTGTCGACCAGCGTCTGCTTCATCAGCAACTGCTCGGACGCAAAACATTCCGCCATGGTCTGCCAGCCCAGGTCGAGCGCCTCGTCCAGCGGCATGACGACGTCGATATCCATGAAGCGGCTGCGGAACAGCGCGCCGAATTTCAGCAACTGCTGGTCGTAGCCGGACAGGTCGAAGGCCATCGCCTGCTTCTGCTGGGCGTCGCGGGCCTCGGAATAGAAACGGATCATCGTGTTCATGACCGCGCTGTGATCCTCGCGCGTTTCCTTGCCGATGACGTGCTGCTTGAGCCGCGACAGCGACCCGAACGGGTCGATCACCCCGTCATGCAGATAGAACTGGCCCTCTGTGATGTAGCCGGTATTGTCCGGCACCGGGTGGGTCACGTCACCTCCCGGCATGGTCGTCACCGTCAGGATCGTCACCGATCCAGCGCCCTCGAAATCGGCGGCCTTTTCGTAACGTCGCGCCATCTGGCTGTAGAGATCGCCCAGGTAGCCGCGGTTCGACGGCACTCGGTCCATCGAGATGCCGACCTCCTTCAGCGCGTCGGCATAGGCGGTCATGTCGGTCATCAGGACCAGCACCCGCTTCTTTTCCTCGACGGCGAAGCGTTCGGCCACCGCCAGGGCCATGTCCGGGATGAGAATCCGCTCGACCATCGGATCCGAGGCCTGGTTGACGAACATCACCGTGCGCGAAAAGACGCCTGCGTCCTCGAAGGTGCGGCGGAAGCGCCAGTAGTCGTCGAACAGCAGCCCGAGCCCGCCGAAGACGACGATATCGGCATCGGCCTGGATCCCGATCCGCGCGAGGAGCTGGTTGAAGGGTTCGCCGGAGACCGAAAAGATCGGGATCTTCTGGCTTTCGACCAGCGAATTGAACACGTCGATCATCGGCACGCCGGTACGGATCATTCTGGACGCGAGGCGCCGCCGCACCGGGTTGGCCGAGGGGCCGCCAATCTCGATCCGTCCATCCATCTCCAGCGACGGTCCGCCGTCGATGGGCGTGCCCTCGCCACCGAAGACGCGACCCAGAATGTTGTCGGAAAAGGCGACCTGCGGCGGATGGCCGAGAAACCGGACGGTAGCGCGGGTGGAAATGCCCTTCGACCCGGAAAAGACCTGCAGCGAGGCCTCGCCGTCGGCGAGTTTCACGACCTTGGCCAGTCGCGCCCGGCCGTCGACATCGCGCACCTCGGCGAGGTCGCCATAGGCCGGCCGCTCGGTTCCCACCCCCTCGCGCTCCGGCAGCCGGATTCGCAGGATGTCACCGATGATCGACAGGACATGCGTGTAACTGATCAAGGTATCCGACATGATCCACCCGTTCGCCTGTTACGATCCCATGACATTACGCTCAAGGCGTATCTCACTCGCGTGACCCTAGCGTGACAGCCTCCGGGTGCGGCGATCAGTCGTGCCGTCCGTTCTGGCAGCCCCTACCTTGTGCCGATCTTGAACGACCTTGCCCACGGCATGCAAGCCATGAAACTGATCCAGGGAAATTCCGGCCACTTTCGGACACCGGGCCATCCGGCACGGTCCACGGCGACGAAGATCCGACCCGGAAGGCCAGAATTCCGCAGCGACCAAAGGGACGCAGGGCCTCGGGAGGCGCCGGTGACACCTGGGTGGCGGCCTGTCGCCTGCCGGCAGAAGGTAACGGAAACGTGAACATCGACAAGTTCGAATGGATGATTGTCAGCGTAGCGTCATGAAACGTAACGTAAACTAAGACTCGACGATTCTACTCCCACATGAAGGGGCTTGCATGTCCGGTTTCCGCTTTCCGTCTGCCTTCACGATCCTGTTCGTGCTCATCGCAATCGTCGCGGCACTGACTTGGGTGATCCCCGCCGGCCAGTACGACCGCGCTTATAACGAGGCACTCGGAGGCGACGCGCCGGTGCCGGGCACCTATCACCATGTCGAACCGGACCCACAAGGCTGGGTCGATGTCCTGATGGCGCCGATCGAGGGGCTCTACGATCCGTTCGAGGGCACGGCCCAGGCGATCGACATCGCGCTGTTCGTGCTGATCATCGGCGGTTTCCTGGCAGTCCTCACGCGCACCGGCGCCATCGACGCCGGGATCGGCTGGCTGTTGCATCACCTCAAGGGCCGCGAGATCCTCATGATCCCGATCCTGATGACGGCCTTCGCCGCCGGCGGCACGACCTACGGCATGGCCGAGGAAAGCCTGGCCTTCTACGCCATCGTCATCCCGGTGATGATCCGCGCCGGGTACGACGCCATGACCGGCGTGGCGGTGATCCTGCTGGGCGCCGGGATCGGCACGATGGGATCCACGTTCAATGCATTTGCCACCGTGATCGCCTCGAACGCGGCGGGCACGACGATCCAGGACGGGCTGATACTGCGCTTCGTTATCCTGGTGCTGTCGCTGCTGGCCGGGATCGCCTTCGTGATGCGCTACGCCAGCCGGGTGAAGGCGGACAATTCCCGCTCGGTCGTTGCCGACCAAATGGCCGAACACCGCCGCCATTTCCTCAAGGCCGGCGGCGCGGACACGCTGCCCGAGTTCACCCGGATGCGCGGTATCATCCTGCTGCTCTTCGCCCTGACCTTCGCGATCATGCTGTGGGGTGTCATCACCCAGGACTGGTGGATGGGCGAGATGTCGGCGCTGTTCCTCGGCATGGCCATCCTCGTGTGGGTCATCGGCAGGTTCGCCAAGGAAACCTCCTTCGGAGAAGCCGAGTTCATCGACACGTTCATCGACGGGGCGCGTGACCTTCTGGGCGTGGCGCTAATCATCGGGGTGGCCCGCGGCATCGTCGTCGTCATGGATAACGGCATGATCACCGACACCATCCTGAACGCGCTGGAAAGCCTGTTCGGCGGCTGGGGCGAGATCGGCTTCATCAACCTGATGTTCGGGGTCAACGTGGTCCTGTCCTTCCTGGTGCCGTCCTCGTCGGGCCTGGCGGTGCTGGCAATGCCGATCCTGGCGCCGCTGTCGGATTTCGCCGGTGTCGGCCGCGAACTGACGGTGACAGCCTACCAGTCGGCCAGCGGCTGGGTGAACCTGTTCAACCCGACCTTCGCGGTGGTCATGGGCGGGCTGGCGATCGGGCGCATTGCCTATGACAAGTGGCTTCGCTTCGTCGCGCCCCTGCTGCTGATCCTCGCGGTGATTATCATGGCCAGCCTCAGCCTGTCCGCCGCGGTTCTCGATCCCACGGATCCTGCCGGGCCGGCAACGTCCGCCCCGACGGCGACCGAGACCCCCGCGGCAGCAGAGTAACGGCTGCCAATGTTGGAGAATTCACCAGGCAGCAGGCAATCTGGGTCGCTGGGACTGACCGCCTGTATCGCGCTTGTCGTCGGCAACATGATCGGATCGGGCATCTTTCTGTTGCCCGCCTCGCTGGCAGCATTCGGTCCGATCTCGATGCTCGGGTGGGTTCTGACCTCGGCCGGCGCGCTGGTGCTGGCCGTAATCTTCGGCCGGCTGGCGCGGCTGGTGCCCCGCACCGGCGGGCCCTACGCTTACTCGGCCGAGGCCTACGGGGAATTCACCGGCTTCCTGATCGCCTGGGGCTACTGGATCGCGCTGTGGACCGGCAATGCTGCCGTCGCCGTCGCGCTGACCGGCTATCTCGGGTTCCTGTTTCCCGCCATCGCGGCGTCCAAGGCCTACAGCCTGGCAACGGCGCTGATCGCGATCTGGACCCTGACCCTGATCAATATCCGCGGCGTCTCCAGCGCCGGCTTCGTCCAGACCGTGACCACCGTGGCCAAACTGGTTCCGCTGCTGGCCGTCATCCTGTTCGGCGCCTTCATGATTGATCCGCAATACTACAAGCCGTTCAATCAGTCCGACGGAAGCGGCTTCGCCGCCGTCACCGCAGCCGCGGCGCTGACGCTGTGGGCCTACCTGGGGCTGGAATCGGCCACCGTACCGGCCGGCGACGTCATCGATCCCGAACGGACGATCCCGCGGGCCACGGTCATCGGTGTGCTGATAGCCGCAATCGTCTACATGGCCGTCACGGCCGTCAGCATCGGCGTACTGCCCTCAGCCGAATTAGCTGCCTCGGCCTCGCCGCTGGCCGACGTCGCGCGGGTGATCTGGGGACCGGCCGGGGGGATCTTCGTCGCCCTCGGCGCGGTGGTGTCGACCATCGGAACGCTGAACGGGTTCACCCTGCTGACCGGCCAGGTGCCCTACGGCGCCGCGCTCGACCATGTCTTCCCACGACAGCTGGGCGTGGTCAGCCAGTACGGCACGCCCGCCAACGCCCTGATCCTGTCGAATTTCCTCGCCTCGCTGCTGATCGTCATCAACCTCGCCAACGGGCTGGTCGAGACCTTCAACGTCATCATCCTGCTGGCGGTGATGTCCAGCCTGCTGCCCTATGCGCTATGTGCGCTGGCCGAGGTCATGATCCGGCTGCGCGACGGCCACGCCCGCATGAACCGCCCCGAAGTGGCGAAGGCCGCCGTGCTGGGCATGCTCGGCTTTGTCTACTCGGTCTGGGCATTGTGGGGCGCGGGTCAGACCACGGTCTTCTTCGGCGTGCTGCTGCTGATGGCCGGAATCCCCATCCACGTCTGGATAAAATGGCGTAACGTCACTGTCATATCCGACGGGCATGAAGAAAGTCTCAACTGAGAAAGGATCAGAGATGCAATTCGGTGTCCATTCTGAGATCGGCAAGCTGCGCAAGGTGATCGTCTCGCGCCCCTCGCTGGCGCATGAGCGACTGACGCCCCGCAACGCCGAAGAACTGCTGTTCGACGACGTGATCTGGGTACAGAAGGCGCGGTCCGACCATGCGGATTTCGTCCTGAAGATGAAGGACCGCGATGTCGACGTCTACGACATCCAGGATCTTTTGGCGGAGGTGTTGGAGCAAGTCCCCGAGGGTCGGAGATTTCTGCTCGACCGGCGGATCACCAAGAATTACCTTGGCCCGACCGTTGCTGCAATTATTCGCCCCTGGCTGGATGAACTGGATGGTAAGACGCTGGCCCGGCACCTGCTTGGCGGCATAACCATTGATGATCTTCCACCGGAAATGCTGTCTGATCAACTGCGGGCGCAGCGCGAACACGACGAGTTCCTGCTCAACCCGATCCCCAACGCGCTGTTCCAGCGCGACCCATCCTGCTGGATCTATGGCGGCGTCACCGTCAACCCGATGTTCTGGCCGGCGCGCAAGGGCGAAACGCTGATCCAGCGAACCGTCTACAAGTACCACCCGATGTTCAAGGAAGCCGATTTCAAAATCTGGTGGGGCGACAGCGACGAAGACTGGGGCCACAGCTCGATGGAAGGCGGCGACGTCATGCCCATCGGCAACGGCCTCGTGCTGATCGGCATGGGTGAGCGGACCACCAGCCAGGCAGTTTCGCAAGTTGCCATGTCGTTGTTCGAAAACGGCGCGGCCGAACGCGTCATCGCCTGCCAGATGCCGAAATCGCGCGCCGCGATGCACCTGGACACCGTCTTCACCGCGCTCGACCACGACAAGGTCACCGCATTCCGCGAGGTGGTGGACGAAATCCGCTGCTTCTCGATGCGTCCCGGCGAGGGCAACCTGCCCATCGACCTGCGGCTGGAGCCGGGCCACCTGTTCGACGTTTACAAGGACGCGCTCGGCCTGTCGGACCTGCATGTCATCGGTACGGGCGGCAACGAGTTCCAGCAGGAACGCGAGCAGTGGGACGACGGCAACAACGTCGTCGCGCTCGAACCGGGTGTCGTCGTCGGCTACGACCGCAACACCTACACCAACACGCTGATGCGCAAGGCCGGCATTGAGGTCATCACCATCAGCGGACAGGAGCTGGGCCGTGGGCGCGGCGGTGGGCACTGCATGACCTGTCCCATCCTGCGCGACCCCGCCTACTGAGTTTCGCTGGTCGCGGGGCTTCCTCCCTCGCGGCCACAGCACCTTCCCCCAATCCGCGGAGATCTCTCATGTCGTTCAATCTCAAGGGCCGCAGCTATCTGAAACTGTCGGACTTCAGCCAGCGCGAAATGCTGTACCTTCTGGACCTGTCGCGCGACCTGAAGCGCGCCAAGTACGGTGGCTACGAACAGGAAACCCTGAAGGGCAAGGAAATCTGCCTGATCTTCGAAAAGACCTCGACCCGCACCCGCTGCGCCTTCGAGGTTGCCTGCCACGACCAGGGCGCGCATGTCACCTATCTCGATCCGTCGGGGTCGCAGATCGGCCACAAGGAATCGATGAAGGACACCGCCCGCGTCCTGGGCCGCATGTTCGACGCAATCGAGTTCCGCGGCTCCGGTCAGGCGGCGGTCGAACAACTGGCCGAATTCGCTGGCGTGCCGGTCTATAACGGCCTGACCGACGATTGGCACCCGACCCAGATGCTGGCCGATATGCTGACCATGGTCGAGCATTCCGAGAAGCCGCGCACCGAGATCGCCTATGCCTATCTCGGCGATGCGCGCAACAACATGGGCAACTCGCTGCTGCTCCTTGGCTCCATCATGGGCTGCGACGTGCGCATGGTCGCGCCCAAGGCCAACCAGCCGCACGAGGAAATCCAGGACCTGGCCCGCGAACGCGCCAAGGAAACCGGTGCCCGCATCACCATCACCGCCGATGTCGGCGAAGGCGTGAAGGGCGTCGATTTCATCCATACCGATGTCTGGGTGTCGATGGGCGAACCCAAGGAGGTCTGGGAAGAGCGGATCAAGCTGCTGATGCCCTACCAGGTCAACATGGATGTCATGAAGAAGACCGGCAATCCGACGGTGAAGTTCATGCACTGCCTTCCGGCCTTCCACAACACCGAGACCAAGGTCGGTCAGGACATCTACGAGAAGTTCGGCATCTCCGAGATGGAGGTCACCGAGGAGGTATTCGAAAGCAACATGAACGTCGCCTTCGAACAGGCCGAGAACCGTCTGCACACGATCAAGGCGATCCTCGTCGCCACCCTGGGGAGCTGAGCCATGGGACGCATCGTCGTTGCGCTTGGCGGCAACGCGCTTTTGAAACGGGGCGAGGCGATGACGGCGGGGAACCAGCGCCGCAACGCCCGCATCGCCGCCGAGGCCCTGGCGCCGCTGTGCGAGACGCATGATACCGTCATCACCCATGGCAACGGCCCGCAGGTCGGGCTGCTGGCCCTGCAGGAAATCATGAACACCGAGGTCGAGGACTACCCCCTCGACGTCCTGGTGGGCGAGACGATGGGCATGATCGGCTACATGATCGAGCAGGAGCTGGGCAACCTGCTGCCGCTCGAACACCATGTCGCGACGGTTCTGACGATGATCGAGGTGGACCCGGAAGACCCGGCCTTCCGGGATCCCACCAAGTTTATCGGCAAGATCTATGACGAGGCCGAGGCGAAGGCCGAGACTGAGTCCAGGGGCTGGGTCATGAAGCCCGACGGGAACAAGTGGCGCCGCGTCGTACCCTCGCCCAAGCCCAAGCAGATCTTCCAGAAGCAGGCGATCGAATGGCTGCTGGAGAAGGGCGTGACGGTGATCGCAGCCGGCGGCGGCGGCATTCCGACCATGTACCAGAAGGGCGCGGACCGAAAGCTGGTCGGTGTCGAGGCGGTGATCGACAAGGACCTGGCCTCGTGCCTGCTGGCCAAGGATATCGGCGCCGACTGTCTCGTCATCGCCACCGATGCCGACGCCGTCTATCTCGACTGGGGCAAGCCGGAGCAGCGGGCGATCCGTTCGGCGACGCCGGACGCGATGGACGCCTTCGACTTCCCGGCCGGCTCGATGGGACCCAAGGTAGAGGCCGCGCAGGACTTCGCCCGCACGACCGGCAAGCGCGCGATCATCTGTTCGCTCGCCGACGTGCCCGCCGCCGTCCGCGGCGAAAAGGGCACCACGATCTCGGTGGATGCCGGCGAGACCGCGTTCTACTGATCCCAGGCGCGACCGCAGCTTGATCGCCTGGGCCGCAGGTGACGCCGTCACGCTGCGCGTCGTGCCAATAACTTTTCCACGCCCGGCTGATCGGCGCAGCGAGCGCATCGCCGGTCAGCCGATCCGCCAATTTGCCCTTACTCTCGAAACAGATGTCGATCATGCGACACTGAATCGCTGGGTTGTGAAGTTCTTACCGCTAATCGCGGCTCGGGCGCAGGCGAGGAAGTGGCCTACGGCCACGTCCTGGCGGATGGATGAGACCTACATCAAGGTGAAAGGCCGGTGGACATAGCTTTACCGGGCGGTCGATCGCAACGGCCAGACCCTTGAGTTCATGTTATCTGACCGCCGGGATCTGGCGGCTGCCCGGCGGTTTTTCAAGCGGGCGATCGGCGCAAACGGTGTGCCGGACCGGATCGTAATCGACGAGAGTGATGCCAATCTGGCTGGCCTGAAAGCCGTGAATGTAATCCTGAAATTCACCAGCGCTGGCCGTACCGTCGAGATCCGGCAGGTCAAATACCTCAACAACATTCTGGAACAAGACCACCGCTTCATCAAGCGGATCACGCGCCCAATGCTTGGCTTTAAGGCCTTCCATTCAGGCACCGCAACACTGGCTGGGATCGAGACTGCACACATGATCCGAAAGGGGCAACTCGACACCAATGACCTCACCGCGTTTCAGCAGTTTTCGGCGCTCGCAGCATAATTGTGTCCCGGCGGCGGCTGAACACAACCGTTAAGAAGATTCGCGACAGAACCCCATTGGATATCCTTGGTTTCGTGATTTTGACTATCTGTAGAAAAATTCCCGGCAATGCCAGCCTGCGACCGAACCGGCGTGATACGTTTTCGAGCCGAAGCACAAAGGACGTTTGTTCCGTCATCTGATTGATGTGCCCCGGGTTGAACGCGATTGGCCAGAGCTTATGATCTCCATGTCTTATGCCGTTGCTCCGACATGATTTAGCTAGGCCCGTCGCAGTCTTTGCCAAAATGGCGAATCCGGTGAATCCGTCAGCCGTGATTGTGCCGACTGTCAGACGGCCAAGCGCTTCGCTTCATACAGATTTCGTTCTGCGCGCCACTCATCCGCGAAGTCGACATTCTGCCAATTGTCGAACCAGGGGCCGCCATTCGTGTAATGAACGCAATTGGGAATTTCTGCAGGTTTGTCATACTCCCCTTCCAGAAAATTCCATGTCAGGTCGAGCCTGCCGAGATCACTGTCATCCACCCATTCGAAACGGTGCAGGAAAGCCGGGGACTGCTGGTTGACGACCTTCGGGGTCAGCGCCTTGACTGACGGATGCGCACCGTTGAACAGCATGAAGGACGACCAGTTTTTTCGTGGATAGACAGTCTGTTGCTTACCATCCATCTTTGTCGTGTGCGATGGCGTGTAGTCGTGCTGCACACAGAACAGGGCTTTGGACGGGTCCAACCCGTCGAGCACCTTCCAGATGTCATCCGAAACGAGGAAATCGCAATCCATGAAGATCGACCAGCCGTCATGCGCCGCTAGATAAGGGGTCAGGAACCGGGTGAGCGAAAATTCCGTGCTCGCATTGTCCATGTCACGCGTATAGAGGCCCAGCTCGCGCAGTGCGGGCTGCTTGAGCGGGTGGATCTCTACGGGGGATGACGCGTTTCTGAGGATCGAATGCTGGCAGACTTGCCAAGCGATGTCTTCGCGGGAATCGTGACCGACATAGATCTTCAGGGCTGGGGTCATCTTTTTCTCCATTGAAATCCGTTCTTGCCATCTGTCATCCTGCCTGCCTGGGTCCAACTGGCGCGACGTAATGTCAGCTAGCATCAGCCCGGCAGCAATCGCAACACGTCATTTTACCGCCTCTTGCCCCAGACTTGAATTGTCGAAACAGTAGGGTCTGCAACACATTTGGAGATGCTCATGCCGAGGCTCGGTAGCTATTTCGCCATCTGGCAACAGACCCGACGCAGAAAGGGCCGCGTGGATGATCACGAGGCCACGGATCCCGGCGATCAGGTGTACGAGGCGCAGATTGACGCGCTTGATGCGGCGCTTCCCGCCGCTCTTTCGGTCGTCGGAAACGCCCGAAGTATCCTGTCGCATCGCTATGGAGCGGAGATCGACAAGCGCCCCACGATCCGCTTCAACCGCGCCCAGATCACAGAGCCGAGCGCACAGGGAACGCGTTGGGATATAGGAGTGACGTCACAGGCAAGGTCCCTGGATCACTACAAGGCACACCCACCCGCCTTCAAAAAATTGATATTTACACAATATTTTGACCTTCACTCCGATTTCTTGGATGGCGTGGATCTGGGGATGCCGATCCTTCCGTATCCCATGCGCATCTCGATCGAATTGATGAACAGGCTGCACGCGCGTCCTACGGCGGGAATGCAGGTTCTTTATCTCCTGGACAAGCTGGGTCGGAAAGATGTGGCTGTATTCGGCTTCGACTGGAAGGCGACGCTCAGCATTCACCATTCGGAACGAACCCGTGACCCACATAACCACCTGCGGGAGATGCGTCTGGCGCATAAGCTGATAAAAAAGAATGCTTGGCAGCTTTTTACTTGAACCGCCATTCAAACATTATAGGCCGCCGGGCGAACAGCCCCGGTACATCGAGATTGCCGACAGCCGATCCGGGATAGCGTCAGATGGACAGACTGAAACACGCGGCGAACCTCGTCCGCGATCATTACAAGTACCATGCTCTCGGCAAGAGGGCCGATGACGCACGCGTGTTGGTGCTGGAAGAGGCCCGGGTGATCTATGTCCCGATCCCCAAGGCGGCGAATTCCTCGACCAAGCTGGCGCTGTGCCCGGTACTGGGGATCGATCCCACCAGCGTGAACGAGGTCCAGCAAGACCCGCGCCTGCCGATGCGCCATTTCAGCACAGTCGCTCCGCAAATCGGGCCAGATTGGTTCGTATTCACGGTCGTCCGCGATCCGTGGACGCGGGCGCTCAGCGCATATCGCGACAAAGTCGTACGAAAGGGCGTACAGCTTCGAGCGTTGAAGGCGATGGGGCTGGAACCCGAGGATGACTTCGAAACCTACTTGGCTGCATTGGCACGCTGGCCTCGCAAGCTTCTGAACGATCATTTCATTCCGCAAAGCGATCTGCTGGCTCCGATCATGGCGCAAACACCGGTCGATATCATACGCTCAGAAGATTTGCCCATCGATTGGGAGTCTGTACGCCAGCGTATCATGGCACAGCGCGCCCCCGCTCCGGGTCAGATGGGTCAGCTGAATGTCACCGGGCCAGCGCAAGCTGTTCCGGAGTTCACACCGCGCGCCAGCAGATTGATCCGACGGCTCTATGCTGACGACTTTCGTTTGCTTGGCTACTCAGACCAAAGGCCGTCGCAGTGACACTTGGAATGTTCATACCGGGTCAGTTCTCAGTGACAATCAACATAGTATCGGCTCGTTGGGTGTTGTCACGGTAACGTTGCCTTCTTTCGGATCGTTTGGCCTCTAGCGGGATTGTCACACAAACCGAGCCGGGATTGTTTGCATCGGGATTTCACCATAGCTGGCAACCATGAACACGCCGCTATAAGCGTTACCGCTTTCCATCCCAGATCATCGGCCACGCGGTCTGGCTGTACGTCCGCTTCAACCTGAGCCTTCGTGAAGTTGAGGAACGACCACTGGAACGTGGGATCGACGTATCTTATGAAAGCATCCGGCGCTGGACCGACAAATTCGGGCCGCAGATCGCTCGAAATCTGCGACGACGGCAGGGCCATCCTGGGACGTCTGGCATTTGGATGAAGTCGTCGTGAAGATTGCGGGCAGACCGTTCTGGCTCTGGCGGGCGGTCGATCAGCATGGCATTGTTCTGGACGAGATCCTCCAGTCCAGGCGGGACATGCGGGCGGCAAAGCGTCTGCTGGTCAAACTGATGAAGCGCTTTGGCGTTATCCCCAAACGGATTGTGACGGACAAGCTTCGATCCTACGGCGCTGCTCAGCGCGAGGTCGCACCCGGCCTCGATCACTGGTCACACAAAGGCCTCAATAATCGCGCCGAAAACAGCCACCTGCCGTTTCGAAAACGGGACCGCACTATGCAAGGCCACCGATCACCCGGTGGGTTGCAACGCTTCGTTGCAGTTCATTCAGCAACCCGCAACTGCTTCTCTGTCCCATCCCGTCGCCGCTCAGCCCTGACCATCCGCTATCACCGACTGGAGGCTTTCGACAGCTGGAAAACGGCAGCAAGCATCGCTTGACCTATGAACAACAGGCCTTGGCTGACTGCCACAGGTTTACGTGACAATCCCCTGAACGTTCATCTGCGCCGAATTGGAGCGAGAACGTTCACCGATATGTTCGATGCTCTCAAAGAAATCTGCGACCTCTTCTCACCAGAAGAGTGCTGGAATTACTTCAAGGCCGCAGGATATGCTCCAGGTTAAAGGTCGAAGGCTTTAGTGAGTAAGGTAAGGAGTTCCGTCCGTGCGCGATGACGCCGCGCAATGCAGTGTCGCGGCCGCCGCCGTTTCGGATGAGCCGGTCGTTACTCGACCACCCAGCTCTCGAGTGGAACCTCGTCGGCGCAAGACGTATCAAGTTCATCACTCGGGTTCAAAAGAAATGCCTGGATCACCTGCGAACGGCATTCGTTCACCGGGCTGTGGCCAAGGCCCTGCATCACGATGGACTGCACGTTCGGCATCGTTCGCGCGATCTGCTCGCTCCAACGCGGACCACAGCACGGGTCCATCTGCCCGTGTATCGCGAGAACGGGCACATCCGAACGCGGCAGGTCATTGTGCTCTGGGGGGACAGCACCGTCCTCGCCCCACCAGGCGCAGACCCATGGTGGTTCGAAGCCGAGCACCGCAGGCTCGCGCGCGATCGCCGCCGTCGAATCCTCGGGGTTCGGCCGGTTCGCGCCCATGTCGTTGCAGACATGCGCCAGGAAGTACCCGAGCGCATAGCTGCCGGGCCCCGTTTCAGGCACATAGTCGTCAACAAGGAAGAAGGACTGCAGGCGCGAATGATCCCCGGCCTGAACCTCATTAAGCAGCACGGGCAATTCCGCGTACATCGAGGGCAGCATCAGGTAGAGCGCGTCCAGAAACGCGGCACCGTCGAAGTGCAGGGTCTCGCCACCGTCGGCCTCAACCTCGACGACATAAGGATCTTCGTCCAGTGCTCGGCGGGCCTTGTCGATGGCGACCATCCAGTCGGGGTGCAACTCGCGGCAGGCCTCGCTCTGCTCGACGCACAACGCCATGATCTCGGTGAAGCGCTGCTTAGCGGTGTAGAACTCGTCTACCGCGGCCCGGCTGCGCAGATGCGTGAACCACGGCCAGCCGAAGACCGCCGCATCCACCGCCTCGGGGAAGTACTGGACATACGAAAGCGCGGTTCCGCTACCGGTCGAGGAACCGTAGGGCCGGATCGTGTCATACCCGAGATGCTGGCGTATCTCGTCAACGTCGCGCGAAACGCTGTACTGATTGTATTGAGCGGGGTCGACCCCTTCCGACACCAGCTTGTCGTAGCAGGCCTCGACCTGCGCGGCCACGGGCTTGATCCGCTCAAGCGGATCGGGCGACGACGTTATCGCCGGTGTGTGGATGATGTCGTGGTAAGGCGAGACGTTCGCATAACCGGGGCACCTGAGCGACGGGTCGGCATGGATGAACCCGCGGTGGTCCATCGTGACGAGCGTCCGCGCGCCGACATCCTTCAGGAGTTGCTCGAGATACCCCTGATTGCCCAGCGAGGAATAACCCGGCCCGCCCGGAAAGAAGAAGACGGGTGGCTCGTTGCCCTCAGATGCATCCGCATTGAAGACGGCGACAGGTATTTGCACCAGGTCTCCGTTGGGGTCGTCCCAGTTCTCTTCGCCGGTGAAGACGTAGCATTCTGCGCCGAGGGTCTCGAGCGCCTCGGTCGCGCAATCCTGACGCTCAAGCGAGGAAGTCAGAGGAGCATCGGCATCCTGAGCCTGCGCGGATGTGCCAAGTACGGCGGCCACCAGGCTTGCGGCAATGCACACGTTCCGGTTGTGTTCCATGATCCACCCTCCGTTCACACCTTCAGCTTCGCAGCGACCGCCGAACTTGTCTCAGACTCTAAGGAGTCTGACGCAAAGTCAACCGCAGCATATCGTCAGCCTTCATGGCATTGCCAACCCAATATCGTTGCGCGTCCGAGGCGTTATTGCGCCGCCGCCGCACGCTCGGAGAACTGCCTTCTTTGAACCCGATCGTTGATATCTGCAATGCGGCCTCCGCCGCTTCCCTTGTCGCGCACCGCCGAGCACCCATACCGGGTCTTGTTGATGAGTGTGTAGGTTGCCCCGCAGCATCCGCATTTGATCAGTCCCGAGAGCAGGTAGGTCGGGCTGCGGGCCCGCTCGGGGCGAAGTCCACCGTCCTGAACCCCTGCGGGGTTCATCTCCTCGCGGATCGCTCCCTGCTTGTCCTTCACCCGTTGCCAAAGATCGTCGTCGATGATCCGGAGGTGACTCTGTTTCACAAATCAGCTGATGGCGGAGGTTCCCCTTTCGCCGGACAGAGTCATCCCACAGCTTCGGTGACGGGTATGCCGAGCGCTGTGACGGCGTTCAGGATAGCGACGCGGACTTGGAACTCGGCAACCTGACGGTCGAAATCCCGAGCGGCCAGACGTTGGCACAGCAGTTTGACACAATGCATCTTAGTCTCGACGCGGCTCCCGCGGTGATAGCCGCTCCATCGTCACCAGATAGTTCGACCGAAGCGTTTCGACGCGCGAAGCGCCTCGTTCCGCGCCATCGCCCCGGGGCTATCGGGCTTCCATGGTTTGGCATTTATACGGGGTGGTATGATGGCCGTAGCGCTGCGAGCGGCGATGGCATCATGGCACTTGCGGGTGTCGAAGGCACCGTCGGCGGTGACGCTGCCGATCTCCTGATCGGGCGGGATTTGGTCGAGAAGTTCGGGCAGCATGGGCGCGTCGCCGACATTGCTGGTTGTGAACTCTGCAGCCCGGATTTCGATGTTTTCTCGTCAATTCCAATGTGGATCTTGCGCCAGACACGGCGTTTGGTGCCACCGTGCTTTCGCGCGTTCCATTCACCTTCACCCTCGACCTTGATGCCTGTGCTGTCGATCAGCAGGTGTAACGGGCCGCCCTGCCCGGTGAATCAGTTGAGTCAGTCCCAAGGTCACGCGAACTGTCGAAAAACAATATGGTAATCGATTCCGATAGCCCGCAGTTTATCGAACAGCAATCCGAACAAAACCAAGTCAGTCAGATTCGCCAAATGCAAGGCCGGGAACCGGCCGCGCAAGCACCCGCAGGGCTGCTGGAGCGCCTCCCCGGCGTAAGGGGCAGACGGGGTAGCTTCAGCTACCTATAGTCTGTCCCTCTGGATAGTCGTGTCAGAAAATATGCCGCACTTCGTTGGCAGCCAGGGTCTCTGCTGCGCTTCGGAAAAACTATAATAATAACAGAAAAACAGTTCGTTACGCGTGTCGCAACCCGGAAATGCGTTTGGATTTTCGTCAAGCTCGCATACCAAATGTCAAAAGGAGTGCGGCCTGATGGCATACCAGTTCGTTCATATCGAGACTTACAGTACGCAGCCCCGGAAGATGAAGGGCAGCAAGGATCATTGGAACAGCGCAAAGCAGGTCTTCTTGGAAGCCGCGCGCGACCCGGAATATTCCAAACACGTCGATGCGCCACGCGAGCCGCTGCCGGTTCTGAGCCATGGCGCAATTTCGGTTGCCGAATTGCGTGTCTTGCATGACCGCAAGCGCGATGAGGTCCGCGAAACAGTTCAGGCAAAATCCGGGAATACCTATGAACGCCGCCTGCGGAGCGATGCAGCGACACTCTACACGGAAATCCACTCTCATCCCATGGCCAGCCGGGACTATCTGGCCGACCCGAAAAAGAATGCCGAAGAGATTCAGGAATGGGCGGGACTGGCTATCCGGGACTTCCGGAAGCGGATGCCCGAAGGGATCGCGTTTGCGGCGGTCCTCCATCTCGATGAGCAGAATGTTCATTTGCACATCCTTGCTGTGAACATAGATGATCCGCGTCTGGATGCGAATAAGCTGCATGTGGGGAAAGTGGCTGCCGCAGAATACCGGGCCAAACATGACAAGCCGTCGACGCTGGCGTCATTGCCGAAGCCGGAGATGCAGCAGCGGCCGAGAAAGCCGAAGAAACCGCGTCCGAGCAAGAACAGGGTGACCCAGAGAAAGAACGTAGAAAAACATGAACGGGCATTGGCGGCATGGGAAGAGGCCTGCGACCGCGTAAACGCCGCCAACGCCAGTAAGTTCGCGACGTGGGAAAAAGAAAACGGGCAGCACCTGCATGCCGCCCGGAAGGAACAGGTCGGGAAGAACCCCGAAAAGGCGGCCTATACGTCTGCGATGGAGGCCTTCCAGGACCGCTACTACCAAGCGGTAGGCAAGCCTTGCGGGCTCCTGCGGAAGGGGCCTGCGCAGGAGCGTCTGACGACGAAGCAGTATGCCGCGCGCAAGGCGGCGGCCAAATCCCTCGCGCAGGAGCGGACGCAGAACCTGCGGACCGAGACCGGACTCGAGGTCAGGGAGCAGGAGCTGGCGCTGAGGGAGAGGGCTGTGGCGGAGGCCGAAGGCCGCCTTGCGGCGGAGAAGGATTCTTGGAAAGCACGAAAGCAAGAGATCGGGGCGAGGGAACAGTCGGTGGCAATGCGGGAGAGGGGGCTGTCGGAAAAGGAACGGATGTCTGGAGCGCCGTTCTGCTGAAATCGACAAGCAGGAAGGACGGCTAAATGAACGCTAACAGGAGATTCTGACCCGCGAAGAAGCCAGTCGAAAGGCCTACGAGAAAGGCGAAGCGTTGATGTTGGGGCTGGACTTGATCCGCAAGGATCAGTTGCACTGGGAGCCAGCGAAGGGGGAGCAGAAGGGCAGGGTGGTCATGGGGCCGCGTGGCGCGCCTGAGAAGCCGATGCCGCTTGAAGTCAGGGCCACGCTTAGTCCGGCCATGTCGCTGCTCGAGATCATCCTGCAGATCATTGCCGAGATCATCGAGGACTTCCTGCGTGCGCGGCGGTCGGAGGTTGCGCGTGATGCATCTATCGCCGCTGCTCTGCGCAGGAAGTACGAACAGCCGGATGATCCGGTGGTTGCGGCGCTGTTCAACAGAAATGCTGCTGGCGTTATCGATGACGTGTGAGGATTTATAAAATGGTATACCAAATATTGCATCCCAAAAATACTCTGCTACGCCTTTCTCAATCGCTGCGAGGGGGCAGCTATTTAGGGAGCTAAACATATGAAATTCTTAGGTACGGCTACGATTCTCGCGCTGACGGCGTTTCCGGCGTCTGTTCTGGCACAGGAATTCCCGTCGGGGACAATAGAGGTTGTGACCCATTCCGGGGCAGGCGGTGGTACCGATACGACCGCCCGGATGATGATGAGCTCCGTGACTGAAGTTCTGGGAGCCGACATGGTGGTCGTAAGTAAGCAAGGCGGTACGGGTGCTGTGGCC
The DNA here is from genome assembly GCF_007855645.1 of Qingshengfaniella alkalisoli. GTDB lineage: Bacteria > Pseudomonadota > Alphaproteobacteria > Rhodobacterales > Rhodobacteraceae > Qingshengfaniella > Qingshengfaniella alkalisoli. The sequence continues at coordinate 193,369 of NZ_CP042264.1, read as the reverse complement.
ATGGAATACGTAAACAGCCGACCAGCCGACGGCCACACGATTCTGGTCTGGACCACTGGCCATGCGGTGACCCAGGCCAAGGGTAGCGCGACCGATGCTGAAGGTTTCATCCCGATTGCTCGGGGCACCAATGACCCTCAGGTTCTGATGACCAAGTGCAACAGCTTCGACGGCACGCAGGCGTTTATCGATGCTCAGACAGATGACACGTTGCGCTATGGCGTAACGCAAGTGGCAAATATCGACGATGTGTCCGCTTTCATGTTCAACAAAGCCGCAGAGATCCAGCCGCCGGAAATCATCCCGTTCGAAGGCGGTGGGGACCTACTGACCAATCTCGTGGGCGGCAATGTTGACGTGGCTGTACTGAACTACGGTGAGGCTGCGGCGCAGATCGACGCGGGCGAGGTCTGCCCGATGGTCGTCATGGGCACCGACCGACTGGCCACCGCGCCGGAGACACCGACCACCGCCGATTTCGCCACAGTACGCGGTTTCGCAGTCAAGGCGGGGACGCCGGACGATATCGTCGAGGCGCTTCGCGCCGCCATTGTCGAGGGCATGGAAAGCGACGCCTATGTCGAATTCCTGGCGACGCAGGGGCTGGAACCTAACTCAGTTGCAGGTGCAGACGTTTGGGGCAATCAGATGAACAACTCGGTCAAGCAAATGCGCGAAGCATTGATCGAACTCGGTTACATCAAGGGCTAACGCCGACTGTAAGGGCGGCTGCGGGCACCCGCAGCCGTCTGATTTCTGCTTGATCGGAGGAAGCTGAATGTTCCCCACCAAGATCCGCTATATAGTCCCGCTTTTTGTGGCTATCGCCATCGCGATCTTTGCGATCGGCTGGTCCTTTACCTTCGCGGAAGTGCCGCCGATGTTGATACGGGGTTTTCAGCCAGCTGCCTTCCCAAGGCTCGTGGCTGGGCTGATTGTGATTTTGTCAATGATGGTGATCTTCCGGACCGCGCGCGGCGGCGAGATTCTCAATAACTCGACGCTCGATCCAGCGTATTTCCGTACCCTGGTCATACTCGGAGTCTTCGCGGCCATGGCCGGATTAGGAGACTTCCTGCTTGCGCTGATGGTTGGCACGGCCGGCATTTCGGTGATGTGGGGCGAAAGGCGGCCTCTGATCCTGATCGGGCTGGGCATCGTCGCGCCGGTTCTCGTCATTTTACTCTTTGATCTTCTCTTTCAGGTGCGCTTCCCGCGCGGCTTCCTGATCGACCTCTATTACGGATAATCCTATGGGCGACATACTTTCTGGCCTGACAGCACTGGGCGATCCCCAGCTCATCGGTCTCATCGTCCTGACGACAATCGCAGGCACAATCATCGGCGTCTTGCCCGGTCTGAACGCGACCACCGGCGCTGCGCTGCTGCTGCCTTTCACCCTGACGATGGAGCCCGTTGCGGCAACGGTCGTCCTTGCGACCATCTACGGATCGGCAACCTTTGCCGGTGCGATAACGGCGATCCTGATCAACACGCCCGGCACATCCGCATCGGCCACGACGTGCCTGGACGGCTATCCGCTGGCGAAGGCGGGGGAGGCTGGCCGTGCGCTCGGTGTCGCGACAATCGCGTCCACGATTGGCGGGTTCATCAGCATCATCTTTCTATTCATCGCGGCACCGTTGATGGCGCGTCTGGCCTATGACTTTGGCCCACCGGAATATTTTGCTCTCACGCTATTCGGCTTGTCTATGCTCGCGACGATTGGCGGCGGCTCCGCACTGAAGAACCTGATCGCCGGGGCCTTTGGGGTCTTGTTGGCAACGGTCGGCGTCGATCTTCTGACCGGAGTCGAGCGCTACACCTTCGGAACACACGCGCTGTACGAAGGCATCGGCTTTGTCCCGGTCATGATCGGAATCTTCGGAATTGCCGAGCTTCTGGGCCAGTCGAACCAACTCGGTATCACGCGGCACGTTGTTGCCATGAAAGCTGCAAAATTGCCCACGCGCGAAGACTTCCGGCGCATTCGCACAACGATATTCCGATCGACTGGGATCGGTACCTTCATCGGCGTGCTACCCGCAGAGGGCGCAACTATCGCGTCCATGATCAGCTACAACGAGGCTCGTCGTTGGTCACCAAATCGCGACAACTTCGGCAAGGGTGAGATCGAAGGCATCGCAGCTTCTGAAGCGGCCAACAATTCTGCGATAGGCGGCAGTCTGGTGCCAACACTGGCACTTGGCATCCCCGGAAGCCCGACCGCCGCAATAATCCTCGCCGGTCTGTTGACGCAGGGTATCCAGCCGGGACCGACACTATTCGCCGAACAGGGCGAGTTCCTGGGCGTGATCTTCGCCGCGCTTCTCGTGGCCAACCTGCTTTTCGTTGTCGTCGGGTTGGGCGGCGCGCCGATCTTTGCGCGGATCACAACCATCCCGGTGCGCATACTTTGGCCACTGGTGTTTCTGTTCTCTATCGTGGGCGCTTATGCGATCCACCAATCCGTGGTCGACGTCTATATCGCACTGGCCTTCGGGGTGATCGGCTTTTTGATGAACCGCTACGGGTTCTCGGTCGTGTCGCTTGCCATTGGGCTGGTTCTGGGCGCGATGGTCGAGCAGAGGCTTGGTCAATCGGTCGCGATGTTCCGCGGCGAATGGTGGATGATCTTCTCACGGCCCATCGCGCTCGTCTTCTTCGCTCTCACTCTTCTCGCTCTGTTTGGCCCTGCACTGAAGGGCTTCGCCAAGAAAAGAAAGGCTATCTCGTGACAAGGATCAAATCCGTCCGCACCCGTGTCTGGAACTGGACCGGCCCGACCGTCCCCCCTGCGGGCAACTTCTGCACCAATGCCTCGGACGTGATCCATCGCGGCGGCGACGCCATGGGCAGCTTCCGCTTTCACCAGTGGCTGACCTGCGAGATCGAGACCGAGGACGGCACCATCGGCATCGGCAACGCCGCGCTGGCCCCGACCGTGGTCAAGAAGGCCATCGACGACTGGTTCGCGCCCCTCGTGATCGGCGAGGATCCGTTCGACTACGCCTATATCTGGGAAAAGATGTACCGGCGCAGCCATGCCTGGGGCCGCAAGGGCATCGGCATGACGGCGATCTCGGCCATCGACATCGCGATCTGGGACCTGATGGGCAAGCTGGCCGGCAAGCCGGTGTTCAAGCTTCTGGGCGGGCGCACCAAGGAAAAGATCCCGGTCTATTATTCCAAGCTTTATTCCGGCCCGGTCGAGTCCATGCAGGCCGAGGCGGAAGAGGCGAAGAAGCACGGCTATACCGGCTACAAGATGCGCTTCGGCTGGGGTCCGAAGGAGGGCATGGCAGGGCTGCGCGAGAACCTAAAACGGGTCGAAGCCGTGCGAGAGGTCATCGGCTACGATGCCGACCTGATGCTGGAATGCTACATGGGCTGGAACCTCGACTATGCGAAACGCACGCTGCCCAAGCTGGCCAAGTATGAACCGCGCTGGCTGGAGGAACCGGTGATCGCCGATGACGTGGCGGGCTATGCGGAACTGAACGCAATGAACATCGTCCCAATCTCGGGTGGCGAGCACGAATTTTCCGTAATCGGCTGCAAGGATCTGATCGAGAAGAAGGCCGTTTCCGTCCTGCAATACGACACCAACCGGGTCGGCGGCATCACCGCGGCGCAAAAGATCAACGCAATCGCCGAGGCCTTCCAGGTGCCGGTGATCCCCCATGCCGGGCAGATGCACAACTATCACCTGACCATGGCCAACACGAATTGCATGATCTCGGAATATTTCCCGGTCTTTGATGTCGAGGTCGGCAACGAGCTGTTCTACTATATCTTCGAGGGCGATCCCGAGGCCAAGAACGGGTTCCTTCAGCTTGACGACGATCTGCCCGGTCTGGGAATTGTCATCACCGACAAGCATCTGCAGCATTTCGAGATCGAGGAATGAGCGTGCAAGGGCAACTGACAGGGGCCTGGCCCGTGGCGCCGACCCCGTTTCACGACGACGGCGCACTGGACATGGACGGCATGCGCCGGGTGCTGGACTGCATCATCGACCAGGGGGTAGACGGGGTCTGCATCCTGGCCAATTTCTCGGAACAGTTCCTGATCACGGACGAGGAACGCGAGGCGCTGACCCGGCTGTCGCTGGACCATGTCGCGGGCCGGATCCCGGTGATCGTGACGATCTCGCATTACGCCACGCCCATCGCGGTGGCGCGGGCGAGGCTGGCCAGGGACCTGGGTGCCGTGGCGGTGATGATGATGCCGCCCTATCACGGCGCGCTGCTGAAGGGGACGGCCGAACAGACCTATGCGCAATTCGCCGCCGTGGGCGAGGTCGGCATCCCGATCATGATCCAGGACGCGCCCTTGTCGGGCGTCGATCTGCCCGTGCCCCTGCTGGTCCGCATGGCGCGCGAAATCGAGATGGTGCAGCATTTCAAGATCGAGTGCCCGCAGGCGGCGGTGAAGCTGCGCGCGCTGATCGCGGAAGGGGGCGGGGCCATCGTCAGCCCGCTGGACGGCGAGGAAGGCATCACCATGCTGCCCGACCTGGATGCGGGCGCGACCGGCACGATGTGTTCGGCGATGATTTCCGAACATATCGCTGAGGTGGTCGCGGCCCATCGCGGCGGCGACCGGGACAAGGCCGTGGCGCTTTACACCCGCATCCTGCCCGCCATCAATCACGAGAACCGGCTGTGCGGGTTCCGGGCGGCGAAGGCGGCGATGGTCGAGGGCAAGGTATTCGCCTCTGATTTCTGCCGCCATCCGGTGCCCCCGCTTGCGTCCGAGCTGCGCGCGGAACTGCTTGGACATCTGCGTCCATTGGATCCGATTTCGATGAAGTGGGGACACTGAGATGACTTTTTCCGCCGGACCTCAGGACAAATTGGCAGAGCTCGCACCAATCGGGGCACGCAAATCCTTGGCCGAGGAAGCGGCGGATCAGTTGCGTGATTTCATACTTCTCGAGCGGTTGGCTCCTGGCGAACCCATTCGCGAGCGTGACTTGGCGGATGCGCTTGGAATCAGCCGAACGCCTTTGCGCGAGGCGCTGCGGCTCCTCGAGATCGAGGGGCTGGTGGAGTACTCGCCCACCCGCCGGCCCTTCGTGGCCGACCCCGATCTCGACACGCTGGCCCAGAACCTGTCGGTGCTGGGCGCCCTTGAGGGACTCGCCGGCGAACAGGCCTGTGCCAACGCGACGGACGCGCAGATCAGGGAAATCGGCAGCATCTGTCGACAGATGATTGAACGTTCCGACCTTGATGATCCGCTCACCTTCTTTCGCCGTGATATGGCGTTTCACGAAACGATCGTCACTGCCAGCGGCAACCGGCCCCTGGCCGAGACCCAACGGCAATACAACGCGCGCCTGTGGCGGGCGCGCTTCATATCTTCCCAAAGACAACCGGATCGACCGCGCACGCTGTACCAGCATGAAGAAGTCTTCAAGGCGTTGGAACGTCGCGACGCGCGGGCCTGTCGTCAGGCGCTTCGCACGCATCTGTCCACGACGGTCGAAAACATCGCCAAGACACGATCCGAACAGGAACACGAGGCACAGAAAAAATGACCCCACGCATCGGTATCATTCCCGGGGACCCCAGCGGCATCGGGCCGGAACTTGTCGCGCGCCTGCTGAACTCAGACGGCGTTGCAGAGGCCGCCGACATCCTGCTGATTGGTGATCGCGTTATTTTCGAGCAGGGGATGGCCCAGGCAGACATGCCTTTTGCGTTGAGACCGGTCGAACCAAGCTCAGGCTGGGCAGCAACAAAGGGCGAGGGCTTTCCCTGGGTCGAGACCCACACGATCAATGCCGATGACATTCGCATTGCCGGGGAAACGGTAACGTCTGGACAGTCGGTTCTGGAAACGCTCAACAGGGCGCTCGATCTGCTGAAAGAAGGGGTGATCGAAGCGCTGGTTTTTGCGCCATTCAACAAAGCGGCGATGCATTTGGCAGGATTGCAGCATCCGGACGAATTGCACCATATCGGCGAACGTCTCGGCGTGACGGACTACCTGTCAGAGCTGAACACGCTAGACGGTATGTGGACAAGCCGGGTCACGAGCCATATCGCGCTGAAAGATGTTGCCGATACGATCACCGAACAGCGTTTGGACGACGCAATTGAGCTAGCCGACAAGACACTGCGACGCTCTGGCATCAAGCGTCCGCGGATCGCCGTTGCAGCCTTGAACCCCCATGCGGGCGACGGCGGCAACTTCGGCACAGAGGAAATCGATCTTTTGCAGCCGGTGGTCGAGAAACACGCGGCGAAGCAGATGGCAATTAGCGGTCCGTGGCCATCGGACACCGTCTTTCTGAAGGTTGCAGCGAAAGAGATCGACGCGGTCGTTACGATGTACCATGATCAGGGGCAGATCGCCCTGAAATTGATGGGCTTTTCCCGTGGAGTAACAGTTCAGGGCGGAATACCCTATCCGATCACGACGCCTGCGCACGGAACGGCGTTTGATATCGCGGGGCAGGGAAAGGCGGATGTGGGTGCGACAAGAGCCGCTTTTGACATCGCCTGCGACATGGTTAGAAACTGGACGTGAGGGCTTGGATGCCTGATCGAGTGACATTGGCCGTGGGCGCCTCTGAAGGATCAGGACGATTGGTGCGATACTTGGCCATGCGCGACGATGAACGCATTGTAGATCGGCAGCCCGCATAGACCATGTCAGTGGCTCGTGGCTTTCGTCAAAATTCATCGAAAGAGTCTGCGACCGCGCTGACAGTGGGCGCCGCGGGGGCAGCCGTGTTTGCGGCGTTGGGGTTGCCCGTACCGTTTCTCACCGGTTCGGCTGTTGCAGTGACGGTCGCGGCCATCATGGGACTTTCCCTGTCGTTGCCAGCTGGCCTGGCAAACAGTTGTATTCTTTTTATCGGGATAGGGATTGGCTCTTCGGTAACGCCAGATTTCCTGCAGTACGCTATGACATGGCCATTGAGCTTCGTCGTCTTGGCCGGGACGTTGGTCATCGGCGTGTTCTCGTGTCGCTATGCTCTGGTCCGATTGTTTGGCTTTGATGTCAATTTCTCATGAGGATTCACATACTGGAGGAATCCGGCAAGGTCTGGACCCGATACCCGAAATCGAAGTCGCGGGTGTTCACCTTGGTCCGAAATCTATTCCCGGCGATGGCGAGCCGGTCTTCGGGGAGCCTTCGGCGCTCCCAGGCTGCCATGTTGCCTTCAGTCACAGTGGTACAACACTTGGCCTGATCGTGGGCGAGATGCTAGCCGAGGAAATGGGACTGTCAATCTGTTATCCGATGTTGGAGAGTTTCCGCCCTGAGCGCTTTGATTGAGGGACGTGTTTGGGATTTGGTGCTTATAAGTTGTTCGTAGTGCTGCTCGGTAGCGTCTCGTGACAGGTGTCTCGCTCAAAAACGCTTCAATTCAGATCAAATGCTTGGTGCGCTCGCGTGAAGCGTTGAAGAATGTTTCAAACATAGCAGGCAGGTTGGGGTAGATGACGATGGTTGCCCACTCCCGCAGCCAACACTAATTTACTAATAGTATCAAAGACTTCGGATCTATCGTCCGAGGTCTTCGCTGCCTTTGAAGAACCCCTTCCCACCGCAAGGCGCAGCAATCCCGCTAGATCGCCCTCAAGGCGGATGTCGAGCTTGCCCGTCGATGCGTTCGGCAGCAGCACGATGCGGTTGATCAGATCACTCAATGCCTCCTGCGCACCTGGCATATCCTCCTCATGTCCAAGTTTGGTGATGCCCTTCACATAGTCGGTGAAAATCCTGTTGATGCTCCGGGCCTCCACGGGAACGATACTGCGATCGCCCTTTACAGGATCATCATTGGCAGTGAGGCGCGTAATCGTCCGGTATCCATAGGCCTTGCGGATCGCAGACATATTCCGCTGCACGGCAGCCAAGAAGGCTGCGCTCGCGTTCTCCAGGAGATGCCTGCGATCTGCCACCTGACGCGCCTGTGGCAAACCGTATTACAGCGCGGACACGCCGCCGCAGATTTGGTCGATCGGAATGGATCCGGATCGTGTCCCCGACAATTTCGATCTGAGCGGCCTTGAGACCAGCTGGCAGAAAATCCCGCCGTGAAAACAGTGACGCCATCGCGGAAGCCGCGCATATGGGCATCGCGCCACGCAACCCGATGGGAACGGTGGCAGGCGCCGCGGCGCTGCATTTCGACGTCGCCACACCGAACTTCCTCATCCAGGAGGAAGCCGTCGGCATCGTGCCCCGGTTCGAGGAGATCTGCGCGGCGTATCCCCTGAAGATGCAGGAAGGCGCCTGGTCGGTCCCGATGGCGCCGGGCCTCGACATAGAGATCGACGAGGCGGTGGCGACACGACACCCATTCGCGCCCGAGCAGATCCCGGCGCTCGATGCCATCTTGCCAGATGGCCAACTGGTAAGGGCCGGCACTTGGTGCGACATGGGCACGGTGCCCGTCTGCCGGATCAGGATGCCGTAACCATCCTTGCAAGTCTTCGGCCAAGGGGCGTCTCCGGATCGGACAACTCGAAGACGACCGTAAGGTGGTTTGCGCCGGCCTCCAGACGAAGTTCCGTGTCCTGCCCTGCCGTCTTCAGCATGGTGTCAAAGGCGATTGCCTGATCTTGGAAGGGAGCCGTTTCCGCCTGCCCCCGCGTGATAATCCGCGACGGGCCGGGCCGGTGCCGTGCGGTCAGGGGGGACCAGTCCTTCGCCTCGTCGGCGCGCATCTTGGCCTCGTCCTTCAGGAACGAGTCGGGAATGCCCGACAGGTCGTAGATTCCGCTGACCAGAAGCATCGCCCGAAGCGGCGCCAGGTCGGGCGTGGTGCGGTCGCCTGGTGCCTCGGCGGCCAGCAGCGAGGCAAGGTGCGCGCCGGCGGAATGGCCGCTGACCGTGAAACGCGCCGGGTCCGCGCCGAAGGCGGGCGCGATCCTGACAAGGTGCCGTGTTGCGGCACGCACCTGCGCGACGATTTCGGCCAGCCTTGTGTCCGGCATCAGGTCGTATCCAACCAGCGCTGCGATGCCCCCCGCCGCGATCACCGGGGCCGCCACCAGCGTATGCGCCTCCTTGCTACCCGCGCGCCAGTAGCCGCCATGGATGAACATGTGCAGCGGCGCGCCCGGCACCGGGTCCGGCGGAAAGACGAGGTCGAAGCTTTGCCGCGGGGTGGGTCCGTAGCCCAGGTCCCGTTCGATGCGAGAGCTTGCAGCAAGGGCGCGGCTCCGCGCCTCCGTCTCTGCCATGATCGTGTCGAAATCGGGGATGAAGTCTCGGTTGCGGTAAAGGTCACGTTCCGCCATTGTCCGTCCTTTCTATCCGTGTCAGAATTCCACGGCGAAGTATTTGGGCTCCATGAACTCGAGGATGCCGGTCACGCCGCCCTCGCGCCCGAGGCCGCTTTGCTTGGCGCCGCCGAAGGGGGCGGCCGGGTCGGACATCAGGCCCCGGTTGATGCCGACCATCCCGGTCTCGATACTGCGTCCCACGCGCATCGCCCGCATGATGTCCTGCGAATAGACATAGGCGGCAAGGCCGTATTCCGTGTCGTTCGCCAGCCGGATCGCATCCTCCTCGGTCTCGAACCGGTAGACGGCGGCGACGGGGCCGAAGATTTCCTCATGCGCCAGGGCGGCGTCGGTCGGGACGTTTTCCAGAACGGTCGGCGGATAGTAGTAGCCGCTTCCCGGCAGCGGTTCGCCCCCGGTCGTTGCCCGGGCTCCGCGCGACTTGGCCTCGTCGACCAGCCGGCCGATCTTTTCGACCGCCTTTGTGGTGATCATCGGGCCGCACTGCGTTTCGGGATCGTAGCCCTTGCCCAGCTTCAGTGCCGCCATCCGCTGGGTCAGCCCCGCGACGAAGGCATCATGGATTCCCGACTGGACGTAGAACCGGTTGGCTGCGGTGCAGGCCTCGCCGCCATTGCGCATCTTGGCGACCATCGCGCCGTCCAGTGCCGCGTCAAGATCCGCGTCGTCGAACACCACGAAGGGCGCGTTGCCGCCCAGTTCCATCGAACAGTTCACCACCGATTTCGCGGCCTCGGCCAGAAGGGTCCGTCCCACGCCCGTGGATCCGGTGAAGGACAGCTTGCGCACCCGCGGGTCGGCCAGCATCGCGCCCGTCACGGGCCCGGGTTGCGACGTCGTCAGCACGTTCACCACACCGGGCGGCACCCCGGCCTCCTCGCCAAGCCGGGCCATCGCATAGGCGGTCAACGGGGTTTCCGAGGCCGGCTTCAGGATCACCGTGCAGCCGGCGGCCAGCGCCGGGCCGATCTTGCGGGTGGCCATTGCCGCCGGGAAGTTCCACGGCGTGATCAGCACCGCGATGCCGATCGGTTCGTGATCCACGAGGATGTTGTGCGCGCCCGAGGGGGCATGGCGGAATTCGCCGCCGACCCGGGTCGCCTCTTCGGCATACCAGCGGAAGAATTCGGCGGCATATGCCACCTCGCCGCGCGCATCCGGCAAGGCCTTGCCGTTCTCCAGCGAGATCAGCAGGGCCAGTTCCTCGGCGTGCTCGGTCATCAGGGTGAACCAGCGGCGCAGGATTTCGGAACGCTGGCGCGACGGCGTGCGGCGCCATCCGGCCGCGGCGGAATGGGCGGCGTCGACGGCGCGCATCGCGTCGTCGATTCCGGCATCCGGCACCTCGGCCAGGGTCTTGCCGGTCGAGGGGTCGAGAACAGGAATGCCTGTTCCGGGCTGCCACTTGCCGCCGATATACAGCCCCGCGGCGTGGAGGGCAGGGTCGGCGTAGCCGATGAAAGCGTTGTCAAGCGTCATGGGTATGTCCCTCAGTTCGTTTCGAGAATTGCCAGTTCGCCGTGAAACGCTGCGCCGACAAGGCGCCGCATCTCTTCGGACGGCAGCGGGCGCGGGTTGTTCTGGACGAGCCGTGCGATGCCGCAGGATTGCTCGGCCACCCAATCCAGACGGTCCTCGGCCAGCCCGAGGTCGCGCAGGGTTCGCGGAATTCCGATCCGGCCGAACAGCGCGGCCACGGCTGGAATGACCTCGGCGCCACCGCCCAGCCCCGTGACCCGGGCGATCTGGTCGAGTTCAGGTCCGATCCGGGGCGCATTCCACGCCATGACATAGGGCATGAGGCAGGCCACGCCAGCCCCGTGGGCGGTGTGGGTGAGCGCGCCCACGGGGTACTGGATCGCGTGGGCCGCAGCTGTCCCCGCCACGCCGAAGGCAAGCCCAGCCGTGGTGGCGCCCAGCATGACCTTCGCGCGCGCCTCGGCGTTTCCGCCATCTGTGCAGGCCGCTTCCAGCCCCTCCCAGAGCAGCCCGATCGCGGTCAGCGCGAAATGGTCCGAGGTCGCGTTCTTCCCGACAAAGACCCTTTCCTGCGCCAGACCCGGCACGGGATCGCGGCGGATCGCGGTGAAGGCCTCGATCGCATGGGTCAGCGCGTCCGCCCCGGCAATGGCTGTCAGCGAGGGCGGGCAGGTGAGCGTAAGATGGGGGTCGCAGATCGAGGCCGTAGGAATAAGGAAGGGCGAGGAGATCCCCACCTTCAACTGCCGCTCGGAATCCGACAGGACCGCGACGGGCGTCGCCTCGGATCCGGTGCCGGCGGTCGTGGGGACCGCGATCACGGGCATCACGGGGCCGGGCACCATGAACTCGCCGTAATAGTCTTGCGGCTTTCCGCCATGGGTTAGCAGGACGGCGACGCATTTCGCCATGTCGAGGCAGGAGCCGCCCCCCACGCCGATCACGAGATCGGGGTCGAAGTCACGGGCGGCCGCCGCGCTGGCGACGGCGGTCTCGACCGGCACGTCCGGCTGGGTCGAGACGTCGATCCTGACCGAAAGACCGGCGGCCTCCAGCTGCGCGACCATACCAAGGAAATCCCGGTCGCCTGCCAGACGCTCATCGGTGATGACCAGAGCCCGCTGTCCGAGTTTCGCGGCGACCGTGCCAAGCGCCGCGCGCTGGCCCCCGCCGAAGATCAGTTCTCGCGGGGCCCTGATCGTGCCGAATATCGTCATTTCGTCTCCTTTTCTCGTTCCGCTACCCTTGCAAGGGCGCGGATCTCGTCATGCAGGGAGTCTGGCAGGTCTATGCCCGTCGAAAGCGCGCGTGCCCGGCGGGCGCGCATCCCGTCGCCGGGCACGGCCACCGGCCGGTCGGGGTCGGCAGGCCGCGAAGCACGCAGCCGGTCAAGATAGGCGGCCAGTCCGGCAGCCGTGCCCGACCCGGAAGCGGGGTCGACGAGTATCAGGACGTCGCCCTTGTTGGCCACGTCGACCGCGTCCAGCGTGCCGCGAACCTCGGGTGCGAAGGTCGATCCTGCAAGCGCGGCAACCAGCAGTTCCACGCCAAGGCCCAACCCGTATCCCTTGGCCTCGCCGAAAGGCGCAATGGCCCCGGTCTTGGCCGCCTCCGGGTCGGTGGTGCGGCAGCCATGCGCGTCGACAGCCCAGTCATCGGGGATCGGGTTGCCGGTAAGGGCGTGATGGTGGATCTTTCCCATCGAAACCCGGCTGGTCGCGAGATCGAGGATGAACGGGTCTGCCTCTGTCGGGATCCCGATGGCGATGGGGTTTGTGCCCAGCATCGCCTCGATCCCGCCGTAAGGGTGAACCAGCGCCTCGCTCGTGGAAAGGACGATGGCGATGTATCCGCGCGCGGTGGCGGCCTCGGCGTAATAGGCGAGCATTCCGATGTGATTGGCGTTCCGGATCGCGGCCAGCGCGATACCCTGTTGCGGCACCTGCGCCGCCAGTTGTTCCATCGCGCGCATCACTACGACCGGGCCAAGGCCGCGCTCGCCATCCACCGAAAGGACGCCGTGACGCGACCAGTGCGCGCTGCCCGAGGTCATGGGATGCGCGAGCCCGGCTTTCAGCCGCGCGACGAGTCGCGGTAGCCGCTGAAGGCCGTGAGATGGCAATCCCCGCAGCTCCGCCTCGATCAGAAGATCAGCCTGAATCCGGGCATGGGAGGGCGCAACCCTCTGCGCACTCAACGCGCGCTCCGCGATCTCCCGTAAACCCTCTGCTGACAACAGCAAACTTGCCCCCGAATCAAATCCTATATGATATTGTATTTGACATTCGATATCATATCGGTGTTAGGATCGCGCTTGTCAAGAATGCTGATCGGGGAGGAAACGAATGGCTATAGCGAAGGATCGCGACCAGAAAGGCGGATTCGTGCGGCCTTCGAGTATCGCCGCGAGCATTCACGAACAGATCTACCAGCGAATCATGTCGCTGGAGATCCCGCCCGGCGCGCGCATCCCCATCGACGGTCTGGCGCGGGAGTTGAACGTGTCCCAGACCCCCGTGCGCGAAGCTCTCACTCGGCTCGAGCGTGAGGGCCTTGTGCGGAAGGCGCACTTGATCGGCTATTCCGCCTCGCCGCAGCTTACGCACAAGGAATTCGACGACCTCTACAGGTTCCGGCTGATGCTGGAACCCGAAAGCGCCCGGCAGGCCTGTCTCAAGCTGACGCCCGACACGCTGGCCCGGATCGAAAGCGCGGCGGCCGACATGGAGAAGGGCGAACAGCCGGTGGACCGCAACAGCCGGTATTCCCGGTTTGCACGGGCGGATGCGCATTTCCACGATGAAATCCTGAAGGTCGCGGACAACAAGTTCGTGCGCCAAGCCCTGAACGACCAGCATATCCACCTGCATATCTTCCGGCTGATGTTCCACAGCCGCGTGACCCAGGAGGCGCTGGAGGAACACGAACGCCTGCTGGCCGCCTTCCGCGCGGGCGACGCGGACGGAGCCTTCCAAGCGATGCACGATCATATAGAACGGTCGCGCGACCGGCTTGCGGCGGCTTTCGAATGAATCATCCGGCCCGCAAAGCCACGGACGCCCCTGCCGTGTCCGAGAAACCTGTGCTTCATGCCGAGGGCCTGACCAAGGCCTACGGCCCGATCACCGTTCTGAAGGACGTGACGCTGGATATCTGCGCGGGCGAGGTTCACGCCGTGATAGGCGAGAACGGCGCAGGTAAGTCCACGCTCATGAAATTGCTGTCCGGTCACGTTGCGCCGACCGGCGGCGCAATGTCGATGGCCGGAACCCCGGTCGCCTTCGCGGACGCCGTGCAGGCCGAGGATGCCGGGATCGTGCTTGTGCACCAGGAAATCCTGCTCGCCGCGGACCTGACCGTGGCGCAGAACCTGTTCCTGGGCCGCGAGCTTTCGCGCGGATTTCGGGTCGACGACCGCGAGATGAACCGCCGCACCGCCGAGGTTCTGGCCCGGGTCGGCGCGAATGCGCGCCCGACGACCCGCGTTGGCGACATGCCGCTGGCCCAACGGCAACTGGTGCAGATCGCCCGTGCGTTGCTGGATGACCGCAAGGTGATGATCCTCGATGAACCGACGGCCATGCTGGCCAATGACGAGGTCGATGCGCTGCTGGGCATCGTGCGCAACCTGCGCGCGCAGGGGGTTGCGGTGCTCTACATCTCGCACCGGCTGGAAGAGGTCGAGGCGCTGGCCGACCGGGTCACCGTGCTGCGCGACGGCAAGATGATCGGAACATGGCCGGCAATTGACCTGGATCAGCGCCGGATGGCCGAACTGATGGTCGGGCGGGAACTGTCGATGCTCTACCCGCCGAAACGAGGTGCCGTCACCGCCGATCCGGTGCTCTCGGTCGAGGAACTTTCGGTCGAGCACGGCAAGTTCGCCGGCTCGTTCACCGTCCGCCCCGGCGAGGTGCTGGGCATCGGCGGCATGATCGGTGCCGGGCGCACCGAGCTGATCGAAGGGCTGATGGGTCTGCGGCCGTCGCAGGCCCGTGCGATCCGGGTCAACGGGCGGAACATCACGAGACCCGACGTGGGCGTGATGATGCAGGCGGGCCTTGTCTACCTGACCGAGGACCGCAAGGGAAAGGGACTGCTACTGAACGAGGGGCTGGGTCCCAACCTGACGCTTCAGGCGCTGGATCTGGTCAACCCCCGCCTGTCGCTCGACCGCAGGCAGGAATTGCAAAGCGTGAAGGCGGCTGTCCAGGAATACGACATCCGGGTCCGCACCCTGTCGATCGAGGCGGGGCAGCTGTCGGGCGGCAACCAGCAGAAGCTGTTGCTGGCCAAGGTGATGCTGGCAGGACCCTCGGTGGTCATCATCGACGAACCGACCCGCGGCATCGACATCGGCAACAAGAGCCAGATCTACCGCTTCATCGACGATCTCGTCCGGGCCGGAAAGGCCTGCGTCGTGATCTCGTCAGAACTGCCCGAACTCGTCGGCCTGTCCGACCGCGTGCTGGTGATGCGCGGTGGGCGTTTCGTCGCCGAACTGACGGGCGAGGATATCACGGAACAGAACGTCGTCTACGCCGCCGCGAGCAGCGGCAACGACACCGAAGGGAGGAAACGCGCATGAGCAGCGCAGAAATCGCGGCACTTCCGGAAGGCGAGGGCTTCAGGATCCGCTGGGGCGACCTTGCCCCGTTCATTGCGCTGGCGGTGATCGTCCTGCTGGGCGCATTGATCAATTCGAACTTCATGTCCGCCAACAACATCCTGAACGTGATCACGCGCAGCGCCTTCATCGCCATCATCGGCGTCGGCGCGACCTTCGTGATCGCGACGGGCGGGCTCGACCTGTCGATCGGGTCGATGCTGGCCTTCGTCGTCGGAATCATGATCATGGCCATGAACGCGCTTGCCCCGTCGCTTGGGCCCTGGGCCATTCCGGCCGGCGCGGTTGTCGCGCTGGCGGTGGGCTCGCTCTGCGGATTGATGAACGGGCTGATCATAACGGTGGGGCGAATAGAGCCCTTCATCGTCACGCTCGGCACGATGGGCATATTTCGCGCCTTCATCACATTCATGACCGATGGCGGTTCGCTTTCCATCGACCGCAGCCTGCGCGACGCCTACCGACCGGTCTATTTCGGCGATTTCCTGGGCGTTCCCTACCCGGTGCTGATCACCCTGGTCATCGCCCTGCTCGGCGCGTTCATCCTTTACCGGACGAAGTACGGCCGTCGGGTCACGGCCGTGGGGTCGAACGCCGACGTGGCGCGGTTCTCGGGCGTGCATGTCGGGCGGGTGCGGACCATGGCCTTCGTCATCCAGGGCTTCTGCGTGGCCGTCGCGGCGATCTGCTACGTCCCGCGCCTCGGCGCGGCGACACCGACCACCGGCCAGCTCTGGGAGCTGCAGGTCATCACGGCCGTCGTCATCGGCGGTACGCTTCTGCGCGGCGGCAAGGCCCATATCTGGGGCACGGTCGCCGGCGCGCTCATCCTCGAGGTCATCGCCAACGTCATGGTCCTGTCGGACATGGTGTCGGAATACCTCGTCGCCGCGGTGCAGGGGGCAATCATCATCATCGCCATGCTGGCGCACCGCTTCACGAGCTCCCGCTGAACGGGCGGAGCCAAGACTTACCCAATGGAGGAGGGAACCATGAGAACCAACATCAAAGGTGCGGCGCTCTTGTCGGGCGTGGTTATTGCGGGGGCGCTGGTCGGCACGGCCGCCATCGCCCAGGACAAGGAGTTCACCATCGCGGTGTCGATCCCGGCCGCGACCCATGGCTGGACCGGCGGAGTCGTCTACCACGCGCAGGAAGCGGAAAAGCAGCTCGAGGCTGCCTATCCGAATGTCGACGTAATCGTCTCGACCGCCTCGTCGGCGACCGCGCAGGTGTCCTCGCTCGAGGACCTCTCGGCCACCAACGAGTTGGACGCGCTGGTCATCCTGCCCTTCACGTCCGAGGAACTGACCGGCCCGGTCGAGCAGGTCGCCTCGAACGGCACCTTCATCACCGTCGTCGACCGCGGCCTGACCGATCCGTCCATCCAGGATCTCTACGTCGCGGGCGACAACATCGCGGTGGGTGCGAACACCGCGGAATGGCTGGTCGACAAGCTGGGCGGCGAGGGCGAGATCGTGGTGTTGCGCGGCATTCCCACGGTTATCGACGACGAGCGCATCCAGGGCTTTACCGAGGTCATCGAGCAGTCGGATATCGAGATCCTCGACATCCAGTATGCCAACTGGAACCAGGACGAGGCCTTCACCCTGATGCAGGACTACCTCGGCAAGTATCCGAACATCGACGCGGTTTGGGCGAACGATGACGACATGCTGCTCGGTGTGCTCGAGGCCGTGGACATGGCGGAGCGCGAGGACATCAAGTACGCTCTCGGGGGCAACGGCATGAAACAGGTGATCGAGATGGTGAAGGCGGGCGACGAACGCACGCCGATTTCCACCCCCTATCCGCCGTCGATGATCGCCTCGGCGATGCACATGACCGCGGCGCAGTTCGCGGGCCAGGCGCCCATGCGCGGCTCGTTCAAGCTGGACGCGCCGCTGATCACGCCCGAGAACGCGGACCAGTTCTATTTCCCGGACTCGCCGTTCTGATCCGAAACACGCTGTCCGGTCGTCCAGCTGGCGGCCGGACGAACAACCCAAACCCCAGGAGGCCCAGATGAGCGGTAAGAAGATCCTGATGCTCACCGGTGAATTCACCGAAGAATACGAGATTTACGTCTACCAGCAGGGCATGGAGGCCGTCGGCCACACGGTTCATGTCGTCTGCCCCGACAAGAACGAAGGCGACCTGATCAAGACATCGCTCCACGATTTCGAGGGCGACCAGACCTACACCGAAAAGCCGGGCCATTTTGCGGAAATCAACAAGACCTTCGCGGAAGCCGAGGTCGAGCTTGACAGCTACGACGCTGTCTATGCCGCAGGCGGACGCGGGCCGGAATACATCCGCACCGATCCCCGGATCCAGGCGATGGTCAAGCACTTCCACGATACCGGGAAGCCGATCTTCACGATCTGCCACGGCGTTCAGATCCTTATGGCGGTGCCCGGTGTGCTCAAGGGCAAGAAGGTCGCCGGCCTCGGCGCCTGCGCGCCCGAGGTGGCCGCCGTTGGCGGAACCTATATCGACGTCGAGCCGAAGGAAGCCTACGTCGACGGTACGATGGTCTCGGCGAAAGGTTGGACGGGCCTCGCTGCATTCATGCGGGAATGCCTGAAGGTGTTGGGCACTGAGATCCGTCACGGTTGATCGGCGCCGGGTGATTGCAACATCTTTGTGTAGGCGGAGGGTCGATTAACTTCGGCCCTTCACCATCAGTCTGAGCTTGAAAGTCCGATTACGGTAAAATTGACTACCTTCCCGCGCCGGCGATTGCACGATCGTTACTGCCTTTACAGCGAAAGGCGGCCTATACTTCGGCGATGAAGGTCTTTCAGGGCCGCCACTACGAAGCGGTGGGCAAGCCTTGCGGGCTCCTGCGGAAGGGGCCTACGCAGGAGCGTCTGACGACGAAGCAATATGCAGCGCGCGAGGTGGCGGCCAAATCAATGGCACAAGAACGGACGCAGAACCTGCGGATCGAGACCGGGCTCGAGGTCCGGGCGCAGGAATTGGCGCCGGGGGTGAGGGCTGTGGCCGAAGCTGAAAACCGCCTTGCGGTGGAGAGGGATTCTTTGAAGGCGAGAGAGAGAGAGAAATCGGGGGAGGGAGCAGTCGGTGGCTGTACGGGAGAGGGTGCTGTCGGAAAGGGAACGGGCCCTGGAACGTCGTTCTGTGGAGATCGCCGAACAGGAAGCTCTGCTCAACGATCACGAGGTGATGTTCGCAGCACAGTTCGGTCACCAGCATACCGCCCGCCATCTGCCGCAGAGTACCCATGATTTGGGCTTCAGCGAAACGCTACCGCTTCATGGGTTTTCCTCCTGCGCCCATTCAAAGGTGAAAAATTTCAGTTCGCAACGGCCCGGATTTCGGAGGAAAGATCAGGATGACTTGAAAGCCTTGTGCAGTATCGGAGCGTTTGACGATCTGCACCGTCCATCGCCCGATTTACTCAAGGGCCCTTCGCAGTCTGATCCGGCATATCCGCCATCGGCGGAGACATGGCGGAGCATCGGATAGGTGATCGTGATGGACTTCAGCAGCTCCGACGCGCCGTCTCGATCCTGACCATCGGCATTATGCACGGCAAGACTAACCATGAACCCAACATTGCCCTGACGATGTGACGCTTGCCCAGGTCACAGCCTCTCACCCCGCTACGTTCGGTGGGTCTCACAGGCTTGCCAGTGGGTTTGAACCAGGGGCGCCAACTGGCTTGCCTGTAGAACACGCCTGCGGTCGGGCCGGGCACATGTCCTTCGGTCTCACGCGCCTCCGCGACGAGATGACGGTTCAAGGTCTCCAACAGGCCGTTGTTGCGCCCAGCTTAGAAATGGCGTCGCTTCGTCGGGACCTGCGAGAAATCGTTCGGAAGCGCCCGTGTATCGGTCGCCGCTGTGCTCATATCTGCAACGGGCGAATTCAGTCCAGACCATGGTGATCTACGTGCCCGCTCGCAAACGAACAGAATCTCTGCCCCCTGTTTCACCCACGGCACAGCCGCTGAAATGTTGAAGTTCGGTGCCAAACATTGACAGAATGGAAGATTCGTTTCTAACTGAGTCAGGATAGATCGTAGTAATCCCGCGATTTTTATACAGTTCAGTTATTGGCCGACCGCACGACCCAAAGGTGTGACATGGGCAGGCATTTACGGGCGCGTCCCCGCAGGCAACCAGAACCGCGCACCGTCCGCGAAATAATGCTGATGGAACTGGAGCAGCGGATCGCATTCGACGCCGCAGCGGGCGCGGCTGTGGACGAAATCCGCGACGCATCGCCGGCGGATCTCGCGACCCCGCCAGAGCCCGGCAGCGAGAACCTGCACCAGGAAGAGGCCCTGATCGACGCGCTTGCGGATCTGTCGGCCGATCTCTTGCGGGAAGGCACTGGGCGGCAAATCGTCATTGTCGATGGTGCGGTCCCGGATGCCGACCAGATAGCGTCGCAGATCGAAGGCGCGGACGAAGTCATCGTCCTCGACCAGGGTTCGGACGGTGTCGAACAGATCGCAGCGGCGCTGGACGGGCAGACGGGGATTGATGCGCTTCACATCGTGTCCCATGGCGACGCGGGAAGGCTGTGGCTCGGCTCGGCTCAGCTGACGGCGGATAGCATGGACGGCGAGTACGCTGACGATCTGGCGCGCGTCGCGGCGGCGTTGTCGGACAGCGCGGATATCCTGATCTACGGGTGCGACTTCGGTGCGGGTGCCGAAGGTGCGCGGGCGATGACCACCCTCGCCGGACTGACGGGTGCCGATATCGCGGCCTCGGTTGATGATACCGGCGCGACCGATCTGGGTGGCGACTGGGATCTCGAAAGAGAAACCGGTGAGATCGAGGCTGCCGCGCTGACGATGCCGGACTACGCGCATCTGCTGGCGGTTCCGGTCGTCGATCTGAACTCGGAACAGGCCCCGGTTGAGATGATCGACAACGGCGCGTTCGACGGGGGCATCGCGGGATGGACCGCCACGGGGACTGCGGGCGTATGGCAGGATATAGGCGAGTCGTACGGCGGCATATATCGGTTCATGAACGACAATGCGGTGGGCACGCTGACCCAGACCGGGTTGTCCGGCTGGGACAACGGGTTTGCATCGTCCGGCGCGGCACAGTTGACCCTTCAGGCGTCATTCAACAAC
Source organism: Qingshengfaniella alkalisoli (assembly GCF_007855645.1). Taxonomy (GTDB): domain Bacteria; phylum Pseudomonadota; class Alphaproteobacteria; order Rhodobacterales; family Rhodobacteraceae; genus Qingshengfaniella; species Qingshengfaniella alkalisoli. The sequence continues at coordinate 172,869 of NZ_CP042264.1, read as the reverse complement.
GGCGCCATCCCGCTTATCAGGTCAGGGGTGCTGATCTCGATCGGAGGCGTGGATTATGCCTATCTCCGCACGCCGATCACCAGTGATCCACTGCAAGACGGCCAGCCGGTCGGGGGAGTCTTCTACCTTAACGGCGCCTCCGGAAACACGGATACCTTCAGCGGGTTCGGATTCACCGATATCGTGATCGACCTGCCGGAGACCGTGAATTCGACGGGTGATCTTCAGTTCAATTTCGTCGGAACGGGCTCGGCCGACAACATCAATATCGACAGTGTCAGCGCACTCACTGCGACAGATGAGGTCGCCGGATCGGGGCGCGATCACGCAACAACCTACCTGACCAGCGGCCCCGCGGTCAGTATCGCAGCTACCGATAATTCGGTCGCCCATACGCCGGGGATCGATCTGCAATCGGCGTCGATCGTCCTGACAAATGCCGAGGCCGGAGACGTGCTGACGGTCGGCACCTTACCGGCCGGGATCACGGCAAGCATCAATACCAGCGTTGCCGGGGAAATCACCGTTACCCTGTCGGGCGCGGCGTCGGGTAGCGACTATGCAGCGGCGATCCGGGCGGTATCGTTCCAGAACACGGAGTTGCGCCCGGCCCTGGGTGACCGGGTGATCGAGGTCAGCGTCAGTGACGGCTCGGTCACATCCTCGTCCGCGACGGCGACGGTCGCAGTCGTGGGCGATGTTGACAATGACGGCGTGGCCGATGCCGATGACATCGACGACGACAATGACGGGATCGTCGACGTCAACGAGTATGCTGATTACGAACCGGCAGACTATATCGGCCCGGATTACTGGGGTGCGCCGACGCTGACCGGTGCCACGACAGTTGGCAGCCCGGACCTGTCCTTGTTGACGGATGGCGATACATCCAATGCCCAGTGGCTTTTGATCGACCCGGAGGGCGCGAACGCGGATTATCCCGACTTCACGCTGAGTGTGCCCCTGTCGCCGGTGCAGGCGGTCGGGGGGCTTGCGGTCGACACCTTCGTCATCGCAAATGATCGGTCACTGACGGATGGTACGGGCGAAGGCGACGGATTACGGAACGCCACCGTGGTTCTGTATGACACGGCCGGCAATGAATTGGGTCGGGAACTTCTGACGAATCTGCGGACCGATCACTACGAGGACACGCTCCCGGACTACTATGCCCTCAGCCAGACCTATTTCGGTGTCGGGTCATTCGATGTCATCGGGCAAACCAGCTACACCTACGGTCCCCAGAGCGACAACCGGACACAGCTCAGAGAGGTCGGGCTGGCCCTGCGCGCGCCGGTTACGGGACCGCAGGATTCCGATGGTGACGGGTTGTTCGACCACGTTGATATCGACAGCGACAATGACGGGATCACCGACAATGTCGAGGCGCAGACGACCGCGGGCTATATCGCGCCGCTGGGGATCGACACGAACGGCGACGGGCTGGACGACGCCTATGGTCCGGAGCAACTGATTACCAACGGGACGTTCGATGGCGGTTCGCTGGCGGGCTGGACGGTCACCGGTCAGGTTACCGGTCTCGGCAATCGGATGACGTTCAACGATTCCAACTCGACGGATTTCGGAGACGCCCGCCAGACGATTTCCACGATACCGGGTCAGGCTTATGAACTGACCTTCGATATCGGACGAGCAGGCAGAGGCGGCGGCACCGTCGCCCTCGATATTCAGGCCCTCGACGGCACGGCGGTTCTGGCGAATGAGATCGTCAGCAAGACCAGCAGCAGCGGCACGACGAGCCACACGATCACTTTCGTCGCGAGCGGTGAGCAGACCACGATCCTGTTCGACGACATATCGACTGCGACGCAGAGTATCGACATCACCGCTGACAATATCTCCGTGATGGAGGTGGACGAGACACCCGGCCTGACGCCGGTCGATACCGATGGCGACGGGACGGCGGACTATCTGGACGACGACAGCGACGAGGACGGTACACCGGATATCGTCGAGCGCGGCGACGGCCAGGCGACATCCATCACGGACACGACGGATACCGATCTCGACGGGTTGCTCGACATTTTCGAGGGTGCCGATGCCGCGGACGGGTTCGATCCGAATGACGAGAACCTGACCGGCAACGAGTTCAACCTGCGCGACAGCGACAACGACGTGGTGGCGGATGGCAGCAACGCGGTGCCGCTAGCGACTGATTTCGACTATCGCGACAATCCCAGATTTGTCGATACCGATGGCGATGGCGTTATCGACGACGATGATATCGACGACGACAATGACGGTATCCTCGATGTCGAGGAAGGGTTCGACACCTCCGTAATCGTGCCCATAGACACGACGAATATCGGCACCGGGACCCCTGTCCCGACACTCGATTACAACGGGCGCCCGCTGAACATCACATCGTCGACCAGCGGCGACGTCGCGACCCACGAGGATGTCGGCGAAATCGAAATGCGTGTGCCGGATACGGTGTCAACGGCGGAACTCGACCTGACGTTCGACATCCCGGCGGATCTCGTCATCTCCTCGAAGTCGGACCTGACCCCGGTCTGGTTCGAGAGCCATGATTTCTTCACGATCACCAGCCCCGGTGCCCAGATCATCGTGGAGGATCCCAACGGATCACTGTCGATCGCGTCGGGCATTTATGACGGGTCGGTGACCTTCAACCCGACCACGACCGGCAACACGGTCGATCCCGACTGGTCCATTCGCGTTGTGGCGGCGACCGGGGTGAACATCGCCTTTTCGGTGGATGATCCCGCCTTTGCCGGCACGGCCTTCACGATATCCATCGGGGCGGTTTACGCGGATACCGACGGCGACGGGAGACTGGATCATCTTGACCTCGACAGCGACAATGACGGGATCACCGATAATGTCGAGGCGCAGACCACGGCGGGCTACATCGCGCCGTCGGGCGTGGATTCCGATGGCGACGGGCTGGATGACGCCTATGATGCCGATACGGGCGATGTAACGCCGGGCGCCAGCGTCGGGCTGACGCCGGTGGATACCGATGGCGACGGGACGGCGGATTACCTCGACGACGACAGCGACGACGATGGCACCGCCGATATTGCCGAGCGGGGCGACGGTGCACCCACATCCATCACGGACACGACCGATACCGACGGCGACGGCCTGCTGGACATCTTCGAAGGTGCCGACGCCGGTGACGGGTTCGTGGCCCAGGACGAGAACATTGACGCAAGCGGCATCTACAACCTGGCTGACAGCGATGACGACACCGCCGCCGATGGCAGCGACGCCGCGCCGCCGACCTTTGATCTGGACTATCGTGACAGTGTCTCGCTGCCGCCGGTCGTGGATCTCAATTCCGATGCGGTGGCGGGTATCGACTACCAGGCCTCCTATACCGAAGGCGATGCGGCGGTATCGATTGCCGATCCGGCAAACCTGGTGATCGATGATGACAGTGCTGAAATGGTTGCGGCCAACATCGTTCTGACCAATGCCCTCGCCGGGGACGAGCTGGTGGTGGGAACACTGCCGGCGGAGATTTCGGCGGCACTCGATACATCGGTGGCAGGTCAGATTACCGTGACGCTGACGGGCGAGGCCAGCAAGGCGGACTATGCTGCCGCGATCCGCGCAATCGGGTTCAGGAATACCGATGACGACCCGGTGGAGGGCGACCGGACCGTCGAGGTAACGGTCAATGACGGCGTCTTCGACTCCGGGGTGGCAACGACGACGATCACCGTCACTGCCGAGAACGATCCGCCGGTTGCGGGCGATGATGCGGTCACCACCGCCGAAGACACATCGGTCACCATCGACGTCCTGGGCAATGACATCGATCCTGAAGACGATCCGCTGACGATCACGGCGGTCGATGGCCAGCCGATCGCGCCGGGCGGGTTCGTGACGGTAGAGGGCGGCACCGTCACGTTGAACGCGAACGGCACGCTGACCTACGCACCAGATGCGGATTTCAACGGCAGCCCGAGCTTCGGCTACACGGTCGACGATGGCAACGGCGGCACTGATCAGGCGACGGTCAGCGTTACGGTGACGCCGGTGCCGGACGATCCGACCAACACGGTGCCGGGTGCGCAGACCACGGTAGAGGACCTGGCGCTGAGCTTCGGCGCGGCGAATGGCAACGCGGTCTCGGTGGCCGATGGCGACGGTGGCACGCTGACGGTGACGCTGAGCGTGACCAACGGCACTCTCAGCTTGTCGGGGGCGGCGGGGCTGAGTTTCTCGACCGGTGATGGCAGTGGCGACGCGACGATGACGTTCTCGGGGACGGCGGCGGATATCAACGCGGCGCTGGAGGGGGCGTTCTACGACCCGCTTGCCGATTATAACGGGCCGGCGCAGATGACCATCACGACCGACGACGGTTCGGCGACCGATACCGATACGGTGGCGATCACGGTCACGCCGGCGGCCGATATTGCCGACGACAACGCAACCACGGACGAGAACGCACCCGTGGAGATTACTGTTCTTGCCAACGATACCTTCGAGAACACGGGCCGGGCGATCACGGCGGTGGACGGCACGGCGATCACGGCGGGCGGTGCGCCCGTGTCGGTGGAAAATGGCGAGGTCACACTGACCACCGACGGCAATCTGGTCTACACGCCGGATCTGAACTTCAACGGGGCCGCGAGTTTCACATACACCGTGACCTCGAACGGGGTGACGGAGACGGCGGCCGTCGATGTCTCGGTTGCCTCGATCAACGCGCCACCGGTGAACACGCTGCCCGCCGTTTTCACCACGCTTGAAGATACCGCGCTGACCCTGACCGGTCTGTCGGTGGCTGACAATGATGCGGGATCGGGCGACGTGTCGATCACGCTGTCGGTGGATGCGGGCACGCTCGTCGGGACGGCGGGCGGTGGCGTGGTCGTAACCGGGTCGGGGACGGCCAGCCTGGTGCTGACCGGCACGGTCGCGGAACTGAACGCCTGGCTGGGTGGGGCATCGGCCCCCATCTATACACCGGTCGCAGACAGCATTACCGCCGCGACCCTGACCATGGTGTCGAATGACAACGGTCAGACGGGCGGACCGGCGCTGACGGATACCGATACCGCGACGATCACGATCACGCCGGTGAACGATCCGCCCGAAGGCACCGACAAGACCGTGACGATCGCCGAGGACGCCAGCTATACTTTCACGGCTGCGGATTTCGGGTTCACCGATCCCCACGACAGTCCTGCCCACACGCTGCAGACGGTGATTGTCACCACCCTGCCGGGCAATGGCAGGCTGACGCTGGGCGGCACAGCGGTGACCGCCGGGCAGGCGATCGGCGCGGCCAGCATCGGTCAGCTGGAATGGGCCCCGGACGAGGGGACGAGCGGCACGGGCCTTGCCTTCTTCACCTTCCAACTGCGCGACAATGGCGGCACGGCGAATGGTGGCCAGAACACCGACGCCACGCCGAACACCTTCACCTTCAATGTCGACGCGGTGAATGATCCGCCGGTGAACACGCTGCCCGCAACCTTTGGCACCGACGAAGACACCGCGATGGCGCTGACCGGGCTGTCGATCGCCGATCCCGATGCGGACGGCGGTGAGATGACGATCACGCTCAGCGTCTCGTCGGGCACGCTCGCTGCGACGGCGGGCGCGGGTGTCGCCGTCAGCGGCTCGGGCGGGGCGGTGATCACGCTTACCGGCACGCTTGACGACCTGAACACCTATCTGTCCTCGGGTGCCGCGCCGGTCTTCACACCGGGAGCGGACTTCAGCGGCACCGTGACGCTGACGATGGTTACGGATGACCAGGGCAATACCGGCGCGGGCGGGGCGCTGACGGATACCGACACGGCCGATATCGTCGTGGCCCCCGTCAACGACCCGCCGGCTGCCGCCGACGACGTGATCACGACACCGGAAGACACCGCGTTCAACGGCGACCTTCCCGCAGCGACGGATGCCGACGGCGACACGCTGACCTATGCGGCAGGCGCGACCGCGCCTGCGAACGGCGCAGTCACGATCAACGCCGATGGCAGCTACACCTACACGCCTGATCCCGATTTCAACGGCTCCGACAGCTTCACCTACACGGTGACAGATGGTATCGCGACGGTCGAGTATACTGTCGATGTGACGGTCACAGCCGAGAACGACCCGCCCGAGGCGACCGAAGACTCGGTGACCACGCCCGAGGACACGCCGGTCAGTTTCGATCCGCGTGACAACGATATCGATGCCGAAGGAGATCCGCTGACGATTACCGAGATCGACGGCAATCCAATCGCACCGGGCGGTTCCATCCCCGTCGAAGGGGGCATGGTAACGATGGAACCCGATGGGTCGCTGTCCTTTACCCCCGACGATGGCTTCAACGGCGATCCCAGCTTCACCTACACCGTCGATGACGGCAATGGCGGCACCGATATCGGCACGGTGAATCTTTCCGTGATCCCGGTCAACGACACTCCCGAAAGTTCGGTGATCCCCGATCGGCAGTCGAACGATGCCGACAGCGTGACGCTGGACCTGTCCGGCAATTTCAGCGACCCCGATGGCGATACGCTGAGCTTCTCGGCCACCGGCCTGCCACCGGGGTTGATCATCGACCCGGCGACCGGGATCGTCAGCGGCACGATCGACAGCGACGCCAGCACCGGCGGACCCTACGGAGTGACGGTGATCGCGACCGATCCGGGCGGGCTGACCGCCAGCCGGTCCTTCACCTGGGACGTCGCGAACCCCGCGCCCGAAGCCTTCGATGACGACCTGTCCACGACCGAGAACACGTCGCTGACGGGATCGGTTCTCGATGACAACGGTAGCGGCGCAGACAGTGACCCCGATGGTGACATGGTTACCGTCAGCCGCGTGGCGGGGGCGGCTGCCAATGTCGGGGCCGCTGTCGCGGGCAGCGATGGCGGCAGCTTCACCATTGCCTCGGACGGGTCGCTGAGCTTCGATCCGGGCACAGATTTTGACGATCTGGCGACAGGCGAGATCCGCCAGACCACGGTGAGCTACACGATCACCGATGGCGAAGGTGGCACCGACACGGCAACGGTCGTGATCACTGTCACCGGGGTCAATGACGGGCCTCAGGCGACCGGCGATACCGTCACCACCGACGAGGATACGCCCGTCACCTTCGACCCGCGCGGCAACGACACCGATCCCGACGGCGATCCACTGACCATTACAGAGGTGGACGGACAACCCATCGTGCCGGGCGGCTCTGTTCCGGTCGACGGCGGCATCGTCACGATGGAAACCGATGGCAGCCTGACCTACGCGCCCGACCCTGACAGCAGTGGCAGCCCCAGCTTCACCTACACCATCGATGACGGCAATGGCGGCACCGATACCGGTACGGTGAACGTGACGGTCAACGCGGTCAACGATACGCCCGTCGCCAGGGATGACAGCTTCACCACGAACGAGGACACGCCCGCGATCATCGATGTGCTGATCAATGACAGCGACGTCGATGGCGACGAGTTGGACGTGTTCGAGATCGACGGCGCGCCTGTGACGGTCGGCAGCACCGTGGCGGTCACCGGCGGCACGGTCGCGCTTCAGGCCGACGGCACCGTGCTGTTCACGCCGGATGACGATTTCAACGGCGCGACCAGTTTCACCTATCGCGTCATGGATGGCGCGGGCGGCACCGCAATGGCCATCGTCACCGGCACCGTGACGCCAACCAACGACCCGCCGGTCGCCGCCGATGATGCGGTCTCGACCGGCGAGGACGAAACCTTCGCCGGACAGTTGCCCGCCGCGACCGATACCGATGGCGACGACGTGACCTACAGCGCCGGAGGCACGCCGCCCGATCATGGCGCGCTTACGATCGATCCGGACGGCAGCTATACCTATGACCCCGATCCGGATTTCAACGGGACCGACAGCTTCACCTACATCATCGAGGACGGCAACGGCGGCAGCAACGAATACACCGTTACCGTCAATGTGGCCGCCGATAACGACGCGCCCATTGTCGATCCCAACGAAATCGACGACATGGTCCGCGCCGACGGCGATACCGTCAGTATCGACCTTGCCCCCTTCTTCTCGGACCCGGATGGCGACGCGTTGAACTACGTGATCGAAGGCCTGCCCGCCGGGCTGACCTATAATCCCGCGACCGGCGTCATCACCGGCACCATAGACCGGGGGGCCAGCCAGAACGGACCGAACTCTGATGGCATCTATCCGATCACCGTCACCGCATGGGACCGCGCGGGTGGAACCGGGCTGTCGACGACCGCGACTTTCGATCTGACGGTCACGAATCCCGCGCCTACCGCCGCGAATGATGCAGCCACCACCGACGAGGACACCGAAGTCAACATCGAGGTGCTGGTCAACGACACCGATCCCGATGGCGATCCGCTGACCGTGACCGGGGCGATGGCCGGCAACGGAAGCGTTGTGATCGAGAACGATGGTACGCTGACCTATACCCCGGATGCCGACTTCAACGGCACCGATACGATCACCTACACGATCGATGATGGCAATGGCGGTATCTCGACCGCGCAGGTGACGGTAACGGTGAACGCGGTCAACGACACGCCGGTCATCAACGAGCCGCTTCCCGACGAGACCGATAATGACGGCCAGGACAAGACCGGCCCCGAGGCGATCGACTTGTCCGTGTATTTCTCGGACGTCGACGGCGATGATCTGACATTCAACGCCACGGGCCTGCCGTCGGGCCTGACCATCGACCCCGATACCGGCATCGTCAGCGGTACTGTCGTGAATGATGCAAGCCAGGGCGGTCCAGGCAACGACGGGGTCTATACGGTCCAGGTCACCGCCGATGACGGCAATGGCGAGACCGTCTCCGACACCTTCACCTGGGTCATTTCCAACCTGCCGCCATCCGCCATTAACGACACGCTACCGGGCACTGGCGAGGTTTCCGAGGACAGCGGTCAGACGGATGTCGATGCCGTGGACGGGCTTCTGGCCAATGACAGCGATCCTGACGGTGACGCGATCAGCGTCACCGCAGTCAATGGTGCGTCGATACCCGGTGGTGGCAGCGTCCTCGCGAGCGGTTCGCATGGCGGGCACTTCATCGTATACGAGGACGGGCGCTACAGCTTCACCCCCAACGAGGAATTCGAGGATCTTCAGGCCGGCGAGAGCCGTGCGACCACGATCACCTACACGATATCGGATGACGATGGGCACACGGACACGGCGACGCTGACGGTGATCGTGACCGGCATCAACGATGCGCCCACCGTCGATGCCGACGGCCTTCCCGACGTGACCAAGGCCGACAGCCAGTCGCTTGACGTCGATCAACTCGACATCGCGGAGTATTTCCACGATGTCGAGGGGGATACGCTGAACTTCTCGGCCAGCGGGCTTCCCGCCGGGCTGTCGATGAATTCCGCGACGGGCGCGATCACCGGCACCATCGCCAGCGACGCCAGCCAGGGCGGTCCGGGGGGCGACGGAATCTACACCGTCACCGTCACCGCCGACGATGGCAATGGCGGCGCGGTGGAGGGCGAATTCACCTTCATCGTCACCAATCCGGCACCCACGGCGGCCAACGATGCGATAGCCACGCCCGAGGATACGGCCGTTGATATCGACGTGCTGAGCAACGACATCGATCCGGATGGCGACGTGCTGAGTGTGGACGGCGATCAACCTCCCGAGGCTGGCAACGGCACTGTCACCATCAATCCCAACCAAACGCTGAACTATGTGCCGGACGAGAACTTCATCGGGATCGATACCATCGTCTACCGGGTGACGGATGGCGAGGGCGGGTTCAGCACCGCCACTGTAACCGTCACGGTGACCGGCGTGAACGATGTGCCGACGCTCGATCTGGATGCGGACGGGACCGGGCTCGGCTATGCCGACACGTTCACTGAAGGCGGCGATCCTGTCGCGGTCGCCGATATCGATGCCGTGGTTTTCGATGTCGAAGACGAAATCATCAGCCTCGACATATCACTGGCGGGTTTCGCCGATACCGGGGCGGAGATCATTCACCTCGGGTCCGGCGCGACGCTGACGGTCGGCACCGCGAGCAGCGGCACGGTGACCTTCGGCGAAACGACATTCGCCTATGATTACGATCCGGCGACGGGGCTGAGCTTTGCCAATGCGGCCAGTGCGACGACGCCGATGCCGCAGGTCGATATCAACGAGTTACTGCGCGCGATCAGCTATGAAAACACGACCGATGATCCCACGGCGGGTGACCGCACGCTGAGCTTCACCGCCACTGATCTGCAGGGCGCGGTATCCGCCGATGCGGTGTCGACGATCACCGTCGTGCCGGTGAATGACCCGCCGATTGCCGCCAACGACGCCGAGACCACGGACGAGGACAGCGCTATCGCGAACGACGTGCTGCCCAATGACAGCGATCTCGAAGGCGATGTACTGATCGTTACGGCGGTGAACGGCGCGGCGGGGGCGGTGGGCGCGGGCGTTGCCGGGTCGACGGGTGGCCAGTTCACCGTGAATGGTGACGGAACCTTCATCTTCGATCCGCTGGGCGACTTCCAGTATCTGGGCGCGGGCGAGAGCGAGACGACCAGCGTATCCTATACCGTCTCGGACGGACAGGGCGGCACCGACACCGCGATCATCACCATCACCGTGACCGGGCTGAACGATCCGCCCGCCGCCGCCGATGACGCGATCGTCATCGACGAGGATACACCGTTCAACGGCCAGTTGCCCGCGGCGAGCGATCCCGACGGCGATACGGTCACCTACGATCTGGGCGGCGCGCCCGCGAACGGTACGGTTTTGATCAATTCCGACGGCAGCTATGTCTACACGCCGGATGCGGATTTCAACGGCACCGACAGTTTCACCTATACCGTCTCCGATGGGACCGAGGCGGTGACCTACACGATCGATGTCACGGTCGGTGCAGTTAACGATCCCCCGGTTGCGACCAATGACACCGCCGCCACCGACGAGGATACGCCCCTCACCTTCGATCCGCTGGGCAACGACAGCGATGTGGATGGCGATCCGCTGACCATCACCGAGATCGACGGACAGCCCATCGCGCCGGGTGGTTTCATGCCGGTCGAGGGCGGTAGCGTCACGCTCAATGGTGACGGAACCGTGACATTTATCCCGAATCCCGATTTCAACGGCGATCCAAGTTTCACCTACACCATTGATGACGGGGCGGGCGGCACGGATACCGCAACGGTCGATCTGACGGTGACATCGGTCAACGATCCGCCCGTTGCCGTGGACGATGCGGTCACGACCGGCGAAAACAGCGCGATCAGTGGCAATGTGATCCTCGATGGGCCCGGGCGGGACGGCGATCCGGACGGAGACATCCTGACCGTGTCCGCAGTCGACGGAAACGGCGGTCAGGTCGGCACCGTGATCGCGGGCGACAATGGCGGCAGTTTTGCCATTAGCGCCAATGGCGCCTTCAGTTTCGATCCGGGCACCGCTTTCGATGATCTGGGCGTGGGCGAGGCCCGCGTCACCTCGGTTACCTACACGGTCTCGGACGGCAATGGCGGGACCGACACGGCGATATTGACCGTCACCGTGACGGGTGCCAATGACACGCCCGAGGCACCGGGCCTGCCGCCGCGTACCGATACGGATGCGTCGAGCATCGCCTATCCGGCGGGCGATGCCTTCAGCGATCCGGAGAACGACCCGCTGAGCTTCGCCGCCACCGATCTGCCCCCGGGTCTGTCGATCAACGCCGCAACGGGCGAGATCACAGGCACGATCGAGAATGACGCCTCCGGACCAACCGGGCGCACGGACTATGCCGTCACCATCACCGTGGATGACGGCAACGGCGGCGTGATCGAGCGCGACTTCACATGGACCGTGATCAACCCCGAACCCACGGCCGCGAACAATGCCTTCACCACGGCCGAGGACGTGGCCCTGTCGGGCGATCTGTCGGGCGACTACAATGATCCCGATGGCGACGATCTGGCCGCCTCGGTTGTCGCAGGCCCGGCCCATGGTGATCTGGTGTTCAACGCCGATGGCACGTTCACCTACACGCCGGATGCCGATTACCACGGCAATGACAGCTTCACCTACCAGGTCGATGACGGCAATGGCGGCATCGCCACCGCCACGGTCAACCTGACGATCACCCCGGTCAACGACGCCCCTGACGGGACCGATCGGACGGTGACCATCGACGAGGATACCAGCTACGCCTTCGCCATCGGCGATTTCGGATTCACCGATGTCGATCCCGAGGATGCACTGACCTCGGTCACCATCACCTCGCTGCCCGCGAACGGCACCCTCAGCCTGCTGGGCGTGCCGATTGCCGCAGGGCAGACGATCGCGGCGGGCGATATCGCGGAGCTGCTCTACACGCCCGCTCCGGATGCAAACGGCGTGGCGCTGTCGTCCTTCACCTTTGCGGTCAGCGACGATACCGATACCGATCCGGTGCCGAACACCTTTACCATCGACGTGCGCCCCGTGAACGATCCGCCGGTCAACGCTCTGCCGACCAGCTTCACCGCCACCGAGGATATGCCATTGCGGCTGACGGGCCTGTCTGTGACCGACGCGGATGCGGCAGGTCAGGCGATCCGCGTGACGCTTTCGGTAGATTGGGGCCAGCTTTCGGCAACGGGCGGCGGCGGTGTGAGCGTCAGCGGTTCAGGCTCCGGCAGCCTCGTGCTGAACGGATCGCTCGCAAACATCAATGCCTGGCTGGCCGGATCCTCGGCACCAGTCTACCATCCGGTCGCCGATTCGAATAATCCGGTCGTGCTGACGATGACCACCAACGACCGCGGCAATACCGGCGCGGGCGGGGCACTGACCGACACGGATACCGCCGTAATCGTGGTCACCCCGGTCAATGACGTCCCCGAAGTTCCCGATGCCACTGTCACCACCCCAGAGGATACGCCGGTAAACGGCGCGATCGAGGTTGACGACCCAGACAATGATACGCCGACCTTCACCATCGCTGATCCGCCCGGGAACGGCACCGTCGTGTTGAACCCCGACGGCACCTATACCTACACGCCCGCCCCGGATTTTCATGGTGAAGATAGCTTCGATGTCGAGGTCGATGACGGCAACGGCGGCACGATGACGGTCACGGTCACCGTCGATGTTACCCCGGTCAACGACGAACCCATCGGTCGCGATACCGAGATCTCCACTGACGAAGACACACCGGTCAGCGGCCAGTTGCCGCCTGCAACCGATGCCGATGGGGATCAAATTTCCTATGGTGGCCCTGCCATACGACCAGAACACGGGACCGTTACCATCAATCCGGACGGTAGCTATACATATGTGCCAGACCCGGACTACAATGGCCCCGACAGCTTCACTTACACGGTGACCGATGGCACCGTTACCGTGACCTATACGGTCGACATCGACGTGAACCCGGTCAACGACCCGCCCGTTCCCGACGGCGGCGATGGCACGATCACGGTGACCACGCACGAAGAGACCCCGCACGAGGGCCAGCTGCCGCCCTTCACCGATCCCGATGGCGACCCGCTAACCTATGGCGGGCCTGCCGCCCCGCCGGAAAACGGCACCGTCACGATCAATGCCGATGGCAGTTTCACCTACACGCCCGACCCGGATTTCACCGGCACCGACGACTTCACCTACACGGTGACCGATGGCACCGTCACCTTGACCTATACCGTCACCGTCGTCGTCGAACCTCTCGACGATACCCACCGAGAAGTCCTGACCGACTATTACCGCGACGGTCCCTACGACGCCGGCCCACCTGTCCCGGGATATGTGCCCTTGCAGGTCGATGGCGCCGTGCTGAACACGGTCAACAACGTTACCGGAACGAGCGGAGCGGCCCTGATCATCGACGCTGTCAACGAGGCCGTCAGCCTCAACGGCACCTGGACCTCGGATACTGACGGAATCGTGTTGTGGGCTGTGCGCCGCTCCGAGGCTTGGCAGGGCTACGGACAGCCCGAAGACGTTGTCGGCGGCATGGATTTCAAACTCGGCGGATTCGATCGGGTCTCGGCCAGCGAAGGGGCCGCCGCGCGGCTGGTGACCGTAGATACTGTCATGGAGAACAATTTCATTTACGTGCTGGTGCGTGCATCCGGCAGCGAAGGCTTGCTTGAGCATAGCGTGACATTGAGCGATGGCCGTGCCTTGCCCGGCTGGCTTGGCGTCTCGGGCGGCGGCATGCTGGTTGGTCACCCCCCGGCCGGTGCCGGTGTGCTGGACATATCCGTTCATGTCCTCAGCGACGACGGCACTGTCACAGAAAACTTCCGCATCGATCTGCCGACCGGATCCGTAAGCGAGATCACCGACGTCGACGAGGCCGCCGCAGGCGGATGGTCTGCGCGCTTTTCCGCGCAACTCGATACCGAACTCAATCGATCCTCCAACGCCTCGATCGAGCTCGCAAACGCTCTGATGCATTGGGATGAAGCCATGCGCTGAGCCCTGATGACGACGCGTCGCGTTTCTCGCCGCCCAGCCAGTCGAAATGGAAGACGACATTGATCGTGAACGCGTAGGCTCAAGCATCCCAGATGTCGGATTCCCGAGGCGCTTCCGGAATTTCCATCAACTGCCTAGTGGGAAGATTCGGTTCACCCCCACAAGCACGGGGACCCCAAATTCGACTGTTCGGGGGTCAATCTGCATTACCGCAAGAGTTCTTGGGCCGCGGGCAAGAAGAAGCTGCCGATCAGACAGGGGAAGCCGTTTCTCTATGGGTTGCTGATAATTCGAACAAGGAAGGCTTCCAAGCCGTCGCGCCCCTCCGAAAGGTCCACCAAGACTGAGCGCCAGCGCCGGCATCAAAAGCCGGCACACGCATGGCACCAGAATATCCGCCGCGCCGGTCTGCATAAAATAATGCAGGGCGCTGTACTTGCCGCCCTGGATCAGGATTGCCACTATCCTGTGTTAAGTCGAAGTTTGCAACGAGGAGCGGCGATCATGATGGAAACTTGGCTACCGCTTCTGTGTGGGCTTATCTTGCTTGTGGCAGGAGGGGAACTGCTGGTGCGCGGAGCCGTGCAGGCGGCAGAGCGTATCGGGATCTCGCCGCTGGTGATCGGCTTGACCCTTGTCGGCTTCGGGACCTCGATGCCCGAGCTCGTGACCTCGGTCCAGGCCGGGCTGAACGGTTCCCCGGGGATTGCCTTCGGCAACGTTGTGGGATCCAACATCGCGAACATCCTTCTGATTGCTGGTGTCGCTGCACTGATCTGTCCGGTTGTCGTCGCGCGCTCGGCACTTCGTCGGGATGCCATGGTGATGCTCGCGGTCGCCGCTGGTTTCGCAGGTTTGACCTGGGTGATACCGATGGGCCGGATTGCGGGCGCGGCGCTCGTCGCACTTCTGGTCGGGTATATATGGTTCGTGATCCGGCAGGAGAAGTCGGCTGCGGATGGCGGGGCCCTTCACGACAAAAGCCTCGCCCTGGCAGAGGCCGACCCGGGAATTGCGCCGCCACATGCGGGTCGGCGCCTTCTGGTTCCCTTGCTCATTGCCCTTGTCGGGCTGGTTCTTGTCGTGGTGGGCGGCTTCTTCCTCGTCAGCGGTGCCGTGGCGCTGGCACGTGGCTTCGGGGTCTCGGAGACTGTCATCGGCCTGACGATCGTGGCTGTCGGGACCTCCATGCCGGAACTCGTGACCTCGATCATTGCCGCGCTGAAAAGACAGGGGGATGTTGCGTTCGGCAACGTCGTGGGGTCCAACATCTATAATATCCTCGGGATAGGCGGGACGACTGCCCTGATCGCTCCCTCGCGTGTCCCGCAGGAGATTGTTGTGTTCGACGCGCCAGTGATGGTGGCTGTTTCGGCGCTTCTCGTGCTCTTCGCGGCGACAGGTCTGCGTATCGCGCGACGTGAGGGGGCAATCCTTGTCACCGGATATGCAGCCTACATCTGGATCCTCTGGCCTTGATATGGACTTTCCATGGAAAACTCTGACCCGTTTACCCTGAATAGCAGCACCGGGATTTACACCGACTGGATCATCGCTGTGGTCGTGGACCCGATAATGAGGCTTCTGATCCTGCTGTGGCCATAGGCGCCCATCACCAGAAGGTCGAACCCCTCTTCAGATACCAGCTTGTTCAGGGCGTCTTCGGGCTCACCTGTCGCGATGCGCGAAGATGCCGTGTCTTGGTCGCATCGAGCTTCGCAACCGCTTCATCAGCAACTTTCTGGGTATGAGTCGTGTCTTGCGCCACACTCGGCACGCCGACATCAAGATCAGAAAAAACGGGGCTGGTCGACATACGCTCGATAACGAGGTTGTGCGTGTAGACCACGGTGACGACGGTTGCGATCATCACGATAGAGGACGAACGTGGATGCACTTTAAGCGCCTTGATCGAGGGGCAGACCCTTCTACGACGCTCAGCCCGAACAGGCGCACGAACGAGGCGAGCCTGAGAAGTTTTTCGGACCACTCTCCAAGAAATCGCCGGATATGAAGCAGGAGAAACTCGCCCGCTTTGCGCGCACACGACACCTGCGCGCGTCTCCTGGAGGAACGGTTCGGCACACGGTGGGTTGTTCGGGCTGGCGCTGGCACTCGACTACGTGCATGTGCCGCCTGGCGGATGTCGGCAAGAAATTCTCCAGAGGTCTGAACCCTATTGTCTGCGGTCTCAAGCACGCGACCCCGGGTTACATGCATAGATATCGCTATCGGCTGGCGTCGCGTCGGCAGCCCCGAGGGCTTTTTCCTTCAGCTTGCGGAATTTCTTCGACATTTGCTCCAGCTTGGCCTCCCATTCCGAATTGGGTGTCTGGCCTTCGATCGTCTTGAAATAGACCTGCATCATGCAGGCGATGGCGAAGGGTTCCAGCAGCGCGGCCTTGACGCTCCATGCGAACAGCAAGGCAAAAATGACGCTGCCAGCAGCCCAAGTGCCCGGCATCATGTAGACGACAAGCGCCGCCGGGGCGAGCATGACCAGGAACACCAGGAAGCCGAGCCCGTAGACGATGATCGCCAGCCATGCGGCGTTTTTCAGCATCACTTTGTAATTCTGCCCATAAAGCACCAGCGCCTCCTTGGCCGACATCCATGCGTTGGTGGAGTTGGTACGGATCGCATAGGCAAGGATCACCTCGTCCACGAAGCCGACCGCGACGCGCAGAAAGGCCGACAGGATGCGCGTAAGCTGCTGCACGCCCGGTATCGGCAGAATGGTCAGAATGCCCCGCACCAGACCGGTAATCGCCTTGATGACTCCCTTGATCAACTGATCGATCGCGAACAGTACGCTGGCCTGAGGGAAGCGCTCCTTGACTACGGTCGTGGCATGCGCGACCTGGCCGCGCCCTTCCGGCATCGGTTTCCCGTCGATCAGTTGGATCAGAACCGCGATATGACCGGCCTTGACGATGTAGAGGATGTATTCGCGTGCCCAATACATGACCGCGCCGAAGATGCCGAACCCTACAAAACCTCCCCACATCGTGGTGCTGGCCCGGACTCCCTCATCACCAAATCCGCCGATGCCATACCCCACCCCGGCGCCGGCGCCGGTGACAAGGATGTATCCGAGCGTAATCCCGAAATAGACGGCCATGCGCAGGAGAATGAAGGGGGATGTGCGCACCATCATTCCCAATGCGCCGCCAAGGCTGAAATCCCACATATCAATTTTTTCCTTTTTTTAAATCTCAGTTGGTTTCGGGACAGGATGCGCGTTGCCCGTTCGCCCAAGGCCATGACGGATCACCAGTTGTATATGTCGTTTAATCTCTTGGTCCGATAATCAGACGCGCCGCATCCCGTCGGAAGGCCGAAGCCGAAATTGCTTGGACCGAAAGCGGAGTTGGGAAACTGAGGCATTATTTACTCCGATTACAAGATTACTTCGCCAATCTCGGACTTTGGGCCGGAAGATCGCATAACGAGACCAACGACGCCCCGTTCGTTCAGAGGGGGTGCTGCAATTAGTTGCAAGATAAAGAGTTTGCGCAAAGGTCCGGGTACTGGTGAAGTGGAACGAAAACAACTGGAGCGAGAAATGCGGACACGAACAGGTGCTGCGGCAGGCGCGCTGATGCTGATGGGCGCGGCCGCACAGGCCGGGATGGACAAGGTCATTTTGCAGGTGACGGGCGAGATCACTGGTAGCGCGGTGGAACTGGACCGTCAGACACTGGACGCATTACCGCAGGTCACACTGGAGACATCTACAGTCGTCACCGACGGCACGCACAGTTTCACCGGATTCCTGGTGCGCGATCTTCTCGAGCGGTTGGACGCAAAGGGCGAGTTGGTCATCGCCACCGCGCTGAACGATTATGTCGTGGAGATCCCGATGGCGGATTTCTACGATTTCGAGGTCATCGTGGCTTACGGAATGGATGGCGAGCCTCTGCCCCGCAATGACAAGGGACCGCTCTGGATCGTCTATCCGCGGGATGACTACGAGGTGTTGCAGGACATCCGTTATGATTACCGCTGGGTCTGGCAGCTTTCCCATCTCGAGGTGCAATGATCCGGTTTCGCAATCTGGCCTTTGGTTTGCTTCTGCCGCTGGTGGCTGTCGTCGTCTTCGCAGTGCTGCTGGCGTTCTCGCTGGTCCGCATGATCGAGATCGAGAACGCCATGCGGGTCGAGGCGGAAGAAAACATGCTCTGGGTCTTGCACCAGAGCGAGGTCGCCGCGCGTCGTCTCGCGGAAACGGCGGCGCTCATCGATCTGGGTGAAGCCGATACAGACGATCTGGCCCTGCGTTTCGATATCCTGAAGGGGCGGGTCGCGATGCTGAATGACGGGCCGCAGCGCCGCTTCGTCGAAGAGATTGGATATGATGACGAGCTCGAACAAATCGCCGCGTCCCTGAACGCCGTGGCGCCGATCATTGCCGGGTTTTCGCCGGGCGACGGCGTACGCCTGCGCGCGGCGCTGGAGCCCGTGCCCCGTCTTTTCGGACGCGCGGCCAACAAGGCGATGATCGCGGATTGGAACGATCTGGGTGGCCGGCTGGAAACTCATCGCGCACAATTGCGCCAGATCACTGTCTTCCTGGTCGGAATCATGGTGGCAGGTGGGATTCTTGCAGCAATTCTGGGCGGCGCGCTTCGCCAGTCGCGCCAACGCAACATGATGCTGCGGCGTTCTCAGGATTTTTCAACACTGCTCATTTCATCCAGCGGCGAGGGCATTCTGGCGGTGGACCGTGTCGGCCTTTGCACGCTGTGGAACAAGGCGATGGTGGGTCTGATTGGGAAGTCGGCGGAACAGGTAGTAGGCCGCCCGTTGATTGAGATTGCCGGCTTCTTCGATCTTGCGCCATTGCGAACTGGCGTAGCGCGCGCACTTGATGGAGATACTTGGCAACTTGCTCTGCAGCCACTGTTTGGTGAGAAAGATGCAGAACCGCGATACGTGGATCTGAGATTTTTCCCGATGCGCAATGAGGGTGAAGTGATTGGTGCGATCCTGTTCCTGCATGATGCGACGGACCGTCATGCCGCACAGCAACGGGAAGCCGAGGACCGGGACCGCCTTGAGGACCTGGTGGCTGAGCGTACCCGCGACTTGGACGATGCCCTGCGGCGCGAACGATCGGCCGCCGATCTCTACCGAAATTTCGCAGCGATGGTGTCGCACCAGTTCCGCACGCCGCTTGCCGTGGCGGACTCGGCTCTGCAACGGTTGATCCGGCGGGGGGCCCGCGCGGAACCGGGCGAGATCGTGGAACGCGCCGACCGCGCCCGCAACGCCATCGCCGGATTGACACGGCTGGTCGACAGCACGTTGGATGCCGCGCGGCTGGATGCGGGTCAGCTTGGCGCGCAGCGGGTGCGATGCGCGCTGGAAGAGATCGTTCGGACGGTTTGCACTCGTCGACGCGAAGCCGCACCAGAGCGAGCGATCCATGTTAGGCGAGCATCACAAGATAGCGATGTCGTTTTCTGCGATCCGGCTCATGTCGAGCAGATACTGGAAAACCTGTTGTCGAATGCGCACAAATATGCGCCTCCGGAAACGCCGGTTTCGATATACTTGCATGACGATGTGCAGAACGTGTTCTGCGATGTTCACAACACGGGCAATCCGATTCCCGAAGCAGAACGGGAACGGATATTCGACCGTAATTACCGTGGTACAAACAGCATGGGAACTGCAGGCACCGGGATCGGCTTGTTCATGGCGCGTACGCTGGCGCGGATGCAGGGCGGTGAGGTTATCCTGCAGCCGGGCAGGGAAGGTGTGACCTTTCGCATGATTCTGCCGCGATTCGACGCGGTTCCGGCATGACACGCACGACCGGCCCCGCCCTGATCTTCGTTATCGAAGATGAAGATGCCCTGCGCCGGGACATCGTCGAGGAGTTGCAGGAATCGGGTTACCGCACCATGGAGGCCGCCAATGGCGATGCGGCGCTGGACCTGCTTGTGCGTGCCACTCCCGATCTGTTTCTATGCGATATCTCGATGCCCGGTCTGGATGGCTACGGTGTACTCCGGTCGTTGCGCCGGCAGCGTCCTGAATTGGCCGCTATTCCCTTTGTCTTTCTCACCGCCTTGTCCGAGCCGAAGGCGATCGTCGAGGGAAAGATGCTTGGGGCCGACGACTATCTGGTCAAGCCCGTCGATTACGACCTGATGCTGGCCACGGTCGAGGCCCGCCTGCGTCAGGTCGAGCGCATCCGCAAACACCATAATGACGAGTTGACGGCCCTGCAGGACGCTCTTGCCGGACTGTCTGAGCGAGGGGTCGAAAAGGCGTTGGACCTTGTCGCGGTGGGAGTCGTGCTTCTGGATGGGGCGGGGCGGGTGCTCCATGTCAACAGTGCCGCCCATGAAATGGCTGCGTCGGACGACTGTATCCGTATCCAGAGTAAGGGGGGGTCGAAGCATTGGATCCGATATCGGGCCCCACATTTCGAAACTTCATCTCCGAGACGCTCGAGGCGGCAAGGGCCGGCGAAGAAAAAGTGGCCGGCATCTCGCTGCATCGTTCGATGGACGCCGGCACGGTATCGGCGCTGGCCTGCGCGCTGCCAACACGAAAGTCAGATCAGTCATGTGCGCCGGCCCTGGCATTGTTCCTCTCTACCCCGGAACGTCGCGGTCCTGCGCCGCAAACGCTGCTGATGGAACTGTTCGGATTGACCCCGGCCGAGGCACGTGTTGCGGGGGCTCTGGCAAACGGCGCCCGCACGGTCGATGTCGCGAAGGATCTTGGCGTGTCGCAGACCACCATTGCGTTCCATATGCGCAACCTGTTTCAGAAAACCGGCACGAATCGACAGGCCGATCTGGTTGCGCTGATCCTTGCGGGAGCGATGATGATAAGATCGGACTAACCCGGCAACATGCTATCCCCTTTGCGCAGCGCAGAGCCCGCCGGAGAAAGCTCCAGTTACATGGGTAAAACACGATCTCCGGAGCCAACTCGCTATGAAGCGCCGGTTGGCACGCTGCAATTTCAATGAATGCACCGGCGGCCGTTGTTGTATCAGCCGATTTTATTTTGACCTTTCCCCTTCAAACGGACGGGGACGTGAACGTAGGGGCAGACTAGAACGGCAAGGTCAGCGTTATCGAGGAAGAGCTTCTTACCATCGCATTTCACGCTGGTTCTTGGCAGGGTCAGTGAAGAGACAAATTACAACATGAAACAGCAACTATTGGACCAACTGAAACAATTCGGAAAAATGGCGATTTCAACGGTCTTTCTTGGTCTGTTGCCTTTCGCAGCCCATGCCGAGATCGACGGGCACGGACCCGATGCGTGGAAGGTTCAGGGTGTTGCGTCGAATGACGTGCTCAATGCCAGGATGGGACCTGGGACGAACTATCCGGTGATCGAAACCTTCGCCCATAATGAGCGTGGGTTGGAGCAGATCACCTGCATTCCCTTTTATACGATGAAGCATTTCTCAGTGATGTCCGATGCCGAAATCGACGCCCTGCCTTCGCCCTGGTGCCTTATGCGTTCGGCAGATATGAGCAAGGCGGGATGGGTGGCGCAACGCTACCTGATTGCCGATTTTGATGATGAAGCCCTTTACAGCGATCCCGGCGATAACAACGGAATTGAAGAGGTCATCGACCCCATGAAGATGCTGCCCGCGCCAACTGCGGGTTCCGATGCGTGGTCCGGCGATGAACTGATCGAACATGCAAGAGGGCTCGTGGCGACGCTCTATGAATATGATGATCCCGCCAGGGGGCGAAGCTATCTCGATCCGGATGCGTCCGACGCCTTTTTCTCCAGGGATTTCGTGGCGGCTCTGCAAGCCAGCCCGCCCGGTGCCGATCTGCTTATCGGCGCGCAGGATTTCGAGGGCAGCGTTTCCGAACCGGTGCCGGACCCAGACAATCCCATGCTTCGGGGCATGATCACGATCAATGTCGATTTCGTCAATTTTGGCCGCGCGCAAAGGGCCGTCTTCCGCTTGCGCGGCGACACCACCCGGCCTGATGCACCACTCCGCATCTTCCGTATCGAACATGATGGCTGGTCCTTCCCGTAAGGACGTTATCAACAAGGAATTTCATGATGAAGAGAAGTGTTTTCAAACCTGTTCCGGGCGCGGTCGGGCTTGTCCTCTGCCTTGCAGTCCCTGGGCTGGCTCAGATCGAGAAGACATCGGTCGGCGCGATAAACGCAACGATCGGCGGTGAGCCTTATGCCGGTGATACGCTTGATGTTCCGTCCGAGGGGACAGCAACCGCCGATTTCCAGTCTTTCGGACCGGTGACGATGATCTCGGTTCAAGCCCACGATCCGCAAGACGAAAGCATCATGCATAACGTATTGTCGATCGAGATCTCGCTTATGGGAGAAGGTGCTTCGGCGACTCTCATGGAGGATCCCACCGTTTGGTGGTGGCCGGAGGGGATGAGTGAACCGTTCTATTTCAGTGAGGACAGTGGGGTCGTCCCAGACGTGAAGATCGACGAGTTGTCGCTTGAGGATGGCGCCGCCGCCATCAAGGGCAGTTTCTCGGCGCAGATTTGCCGCAAAGAAAGCATGTTCGCAGAGGCCGACATGAACGAGTGCAAGCCAATCGAGGGCACTTTCGATACGGCTCTGCGCAAAGTGAACACGGATTTCTGATGAACTGGACGACAGGGCGGTCTCGAAGTGACAGTCCGGATTTTCGTCGTTCACAGCCCGGTCCAACGGATGGAGGTGAGACGTGGCAAATTACCGTCCGGATATGTGGTTTCTGAAACCTGTTGTGATCGTCTGTGCATTTGCCATGCTCTCATTTGCCTTCGGCACACAGGTCGGGGCACAGTCAACTGACCTGAACGCGCCTTATAAAGATGCCTATGACGCTCTGACCCGCGACAGACCACTGGTCGGATCGTGGCAAGGCACGATCAGTGGAAGCTCGATATCCCAAGCGGATGGGCAGATGGCGGGGCAAGCTGTCTTCGTGAATCGGGGCTACGAGGATAGCAACAATTTCGGCATCGTTCTTCATGATCATCGCCATCGCGATGGGCTGGAATACTCGCAAATTTCCATTTCAAGCATCCCATGCGGCCCCGAAGGCGGAGCAATAAGAGCCATCAATCCCATTGAAAAGGCCGGTGCCCCCGCCGGCACATATGCCGGAGTTAACTTCCTCAATAAGCTGGCCGATACGGGGCGCAGCGATTTCGAAGTGGGCGTGGGAGGGGGGTATTTTGCGGAGCTTGTCAATCCGGCGACCATTATAACCCGCTGGAGCGATGACAGCTTCACACTGCGGCTTTCTGGCCCGTTTAAGTCCATGGTTGCGCCGGTTCGCAATCACACGTTCGACTATGAACGCCAACGCCAGACCTATCTCGATCACATTCATCTGGATGTGGAGTTCACGCTGCCACGTGGCTCGGAAAACTTCGAACGGACGTTGTGCAAGGAGAGGGAAATCTTCGATGTGGTCAGAACAAGGCCTGAAAACAGCCGTCAGAATGTTATCCTTGATGGTGCGGATTTCTACATCGAGTTTACTGACGAACTGGTCGAGAGCAGTGTGAATACCGGTACCGTCTTTATGACAACGCGTGACCGCAACAACGGATACGTCTTTGTCGACCTGGATCTGAGCCTCGAAGACGAGAACGGCGTCGAGGACAAGACCATGATCCGTATCGAGCCGCGCGAACCACTGCTATCGGGCACCATATACGAGATCCGGGTTGTTGGAGGCGAAGACGGCATTCGGGGATATGACAGCGAGTTTCTGGAAGAGGATCATATCTTCGCGGTATCGACGATGGTTGATCCGGACAATCTGCGTATGGGCATCTACCAGGTCAGCCGCAACGCGCCGTTGGTCTTGGGGAAACCGGCTGCGGCCCGCATTCATTTCGAATGGGAAGAGCTCGAGGAGATTCACCCTGAGTGGCAGGTGCTGGCCTATGATTTGAAGGCCGAGATTCTGGATTCCCGGGACAATACGATCTTTCCAGAGATCAGGAAGAATATCGAACGGACGGACCAGTATACCGATGAAGATCGACGTTTGGGCATCGACACGCTGAACTTGTTTGACTGGAGTCCATCCCGTGGCAACGATCCCCGGGTTTTCAGAGCAGAGATCCGGCCCGAGGACCACTATCCGGAAGATGTGGAAGTCGATCCCGAGATTGTCGAGAAAGGGATGGATTATGCGGCCCAATCCGTGGACCTGTTGACGTTCGACTATTACATCGCTGCACATTCCGAATGGCGGGACAACATCGACATCCAGCAATCCCGTCAGGTTGTACAGGCTGCGCAACAGGATCGGGAGTTCGCCAACCAGATATTACCGGTCGCGAAAGTCAGCGGGCGTTTTCGGGGAACCTACAATCTGCAAGACACGATCTGCACAATTCCCGGAGTGGAGTGGGTTGTCTGCCAGGAGGGCTTCATTTCCTGGGACAATCCAGCAAATCGGGCAGCCAATTTAAACAAGTGGGACACTTTGGTTCGCCTGTTTCACGAGCATGTAGCAGCGCGTTCCAACGCGGATATTCTAGTTTCCTATCACCCGCCGAGTCTTGGAGGCGCAGGCACCACCCGGGCGCCATTCGAGCAACCGGAATCCCTGCGACGCAGCGGAGATGAACCTTATTGGTTCGGTGAGCCCGATCCGGAACTACTGGACATGCTTCATGCCGACCGCACGGACAGAAGTATGGTGATCATGAGTACGGCGGCTCCCAAGAATCGGATATTCCCCGGCATCCTGCTTTATCCGCTGGTTGCCCATGAATTCGGTCACGTATTCGGTCTGCCCCATACACCCTATGCTGAGGGTGCCCAGCACAAGCGTGAGATATGCCAGTCGCAATTTCAAACAGTTGCGCCGGGGATCGACGGAATGCGTATTGCGCTTGATGGATCGTTCGGCTGGCAGAAATCGAGCGAACACGGGAATGCGCAGACACCGGCGCCACTCCTGAAACCTGATGTTCCCGTGCGTTTACGAACCGCACAATGACTACTGGATCGATCCGAACCAGTATGACTGGTTGTTGGAGAAGATGCCGGGCATGCTGAGATACATGCGGGGCCGGCGGGCGGCGCTTCCCACCAAACCCGAAATACGCCATGCACGGCAGTCCGATCCCTTGGATGGCTTGCTCTGGCAGGCTTCGTTTCAGGACCACACTGACGAACCGGTCGAGCGCTGGCTCATGCTCTCCGGTCTTATTGACGGGAACGAAGCAACGCTTTTGCCCGCGATCGTGCCCGGCCCGCGCAAGCCTCTGTCCGGAAGCGGCCCCTATGAAATCCGTGTCGAAGATGCAGCCGGGCATATTATTGCCCGCGCCGCTGTTGGTCTAGACACCGATAGCGAGGATATCTGGCCCTTCTCGGTAACCGTGCCGATTTCAGAGGAACCGTCGCGGATCGTGCTGACCAATGGGGGAACCGTGCTGGCTGAAATGCGGGCATCACCAGGGTTGGCTGCGCCGGAGTTCCGTTCACATCGTCCCGGGGACACCTATCGCGCGGAAGAGCCTTTGGAATGGGATGGCGGCACGGCTGAGGGACAGACCTATACTGTGAGGTTCACACCTGATGGAGAGAATTGGACGACCTTGGCCGTACTTCTCAGACAGTCGAGCTTCATCCCTGATCCCGCGACACTATTACCTGGCGGCTCCGCAGCTTTCGAAATCATCGCCCATGACGGAGTAGCGGAGCGCTCCGTGCGTTTGCCGGTTGAGATCGAGGTACCGCTCGCGCCCTTGGCGGCTTGGCCCGAAGAGAGCGAAATGCTTGAAGTTGGTGATGCGGCCGGATTTGTTTTCAATGTGCCGCTTGATGCGGAATCTCTGAATGCGGTAACTTTGTTGGCGAATGGTGTCACCGTGCCGCATCGGGCCAATCTCGATCCTTCCGGGATGGTTTTACACATCGCACCAGAGCTTCCGGAAGCGGATGTAAGCTATGTCGCCTCGGTCGATTCCCGCTTGCGTGCGCGTGATGGTCGGGCTCTGACCGATGATCTCAGCATCCGTTTCTTTGCGAACGCACCCGCCAGCGTTTCCCAGACCCCGGCCTGGAACCCTGATCGCGAGAAGATGACGGACGAACGTCCGCATCTTCCGTCCCCGAATGAGCAGGCTTCTCCGAATTCGCTTGCCGGATCGGCAGAGGTTGGCGACGGAGAGATCACGCTTGAACTCGACGAACCTGCCACGCTTCCGTTGCGCATTCTGCATTGCGAGATTGAAGCAGATGAAATCATGCGCCTTATAATGGATTTCGAGACGCCTTACGCTCAGATCGAAATCGATATGACTAAAGAGAAGGGTGATCTTTTCCGGGCGCGAGCTGCGCATGGCCCCGAAGGCGAGGGGGGCATCCCAGATGGATGGTATCTGTCTCTCAACAACGGGCTGGTCTCTGCGAGTGGAAGGCTTGGTGAAGCCGGGGAAGCGATTGGTTTCGTCTTGACGGGCGAGTGTCCGCCGCCGGTCTGATCTTGGTGATGAATTGTGCTGAGGATGAGAGGCATCCCAGCGATGTGTGAGATGAAGCGCTGCTGGAAGCAGCGATGCCCAACGTGGAAGTTCCGTCCAAGGCTGTGAGTTGTCACTGAGAACTGACCAGGCATTGGAGTGTGCTTCTCGGGCTGGACCACGGATTTCCATCGAACCAAGCCGCCTGCTGGGCGATCAGACCAGCGGCGTCCAAGGCGTCGCGATAAAGCTGGGATGCGTATTGACAGCCTCTGCCCGTATGATGAATGCATCCTGGCGGTGGCTTTCTGCTCGCCGAATCTGCCTCTACAAAGACATGCGGATGGGCTGTTGCCGGGCTTGCGAACAGTGGCAGGACAAGGGCTGCTACGAGCGATTTCATATGTGCGAGATATCCCGACATCATCAGCTAGGCAACTGGCACATAGCTTTCGAAGCAGACATCGAGAAACCACATTTATAGCTCTGCATAGCTCAAAACCGAATGTAGCACCTTTCTAGCCCTGAAACTGCCAGCCGGTCGGTCGGTACTTTCAATCCACCGTCGGGAGATGGAAATAGTTTCCATTTTATTAACATAAGTATAGTTAAAGCATTTGTTGGGTACAGGGGGTGCGCGCTACCATGCAGTGCAACTCCTATTAGATAACAATAAGTTATCTAATAGGAGAAAGTGGCATGGGAGCCGTTTACACGCAACTATCAGTTAAAGCACATGGCGCAAGAGCTGTGGTGGTACCTGCCCGAACACCGCAAAGCGCGTCGCCCGCGTCGTGCAAGGAAGCGTCAGGCCCCTAAGTTTGACCGTGATGTCAGCATTCTGTTCCGTCCTGACGATGTGGTGCACCGTCGCCAGTTCGGCCACTGGGAAGGCGATTTGATGCTGTTCAAACAGAAGCTTGGACAGTCCAATTCACCGTGCTGCTGAAGAACCCGAACAAGCGCACCAAGCCTGTAATGGGTAAAATCATGAAGGCCGTCCGCGACCTGCCCCACCTCGCCCGCAAATCCATCACCTTCGACCGCGGCCCCGAGTTCGTCTCATCGCCACATCTGCAGGCCGAGACCGGAACGCAAACATGGTTCTGCGATCCGTCCAGCCCCTGGCAGAAAGGCACCGTCGAAAACACAAATCGACGTGCGCGAAGATGGCTGCCGAGGAAGCGAGACATCACGGCACACACTGATCATGATTTGAAGATGATCAGTGACCGCCTTAACGCAACACCCAGAAAATGCCTCGGATGGAAGACACCCGCCGAGGTCTTCCGCGAAAAGATGATGGCAGAGATGGTCCAACGTCCCTACCCTCAACGCCAATAGAAGTCGCGGTTCAGGTATCGCTCACAGTTCCGTCATACCGAGGCTGCTCAACCTCATCCTACAAACCTTAATGGGCGATTCACGATTTGCGAAAAGCCCTCAGCTTACTTGCTTCGTCAGCGCGTCAAGAAAGTTCAGGCACTTGTTCAACTGACTTATTTCGACGAACTCGTCCGCCTTGTGGGCCTGCTTGATAGAGCCCGGGCCGACGATCACTGACGGAATGCCCCCGATCACCTCGAACACGCCACCTTCCGATCCGTAGGACACCTTTCCAGACCATTCGGGTAGTATGCCGCGAAACACTGCGAACGCATCGCTGTCGCTCGCATCGCCCATTGCAGGATATGCAAATATCTGGTCGAATTCGATGTGCGCCGTATCGGATTTAGCTTTCATTTCAGGCAGTAGTGTCGCCTTCGCATGATCGATCACCGCCTGCATATCGGACTGGGCGCTACTTTCGTCGATGCTGCGTAACTCAAAGGTAAAGCTGCATTTGTCGGGCGTCACGTTCGTTGCTACACCCCCATCGATCATCGTCGTCAGCATCGTAGCGTGTGGAACAGTGAAGTCTTGGTCGAAAGGCCCATCCGTTTCATAGGCGCGTCCACGGTTCTGAATCATCGCGATGATGCGCGAGGCATAGTCCACCGCGTTGACATGATTGGGCGAGAACGACGAATGCCCGCTTGTACCGGTTACAGTGGCGCGCATAGCGATCTTGCCTTTCTGGCCCGTGACCAATGTCATGTCGCTTGGTTCGCCGATGATCGCGAAGACTGGCGGGACGGGCAGATCCTTCAACCAGCGGGCCATAGCAGGTGCGCCGAGACAACCGACCTCTTCATCATAGCTGAAACACAAATAAAGCGGTCGCTTCAAATCAGTGGCGGCAAATGTCGGCGCGGCTGCCATCAGGCAAGCCGAGAAGCCCTTCATGTCGCAGCTCCCACGACCATATAGGCGGCCATCGCGTTCATGCATCTCGAAAGGCGGTGTCACCCAGTTCCCTTCAAGTGCAGGAACGACATCCGTATGACCCGACAAAACGACGCCGGGTTGGTCTGCGGGGCCAAAGCGGACAATCAGATTGGCTTTTTCCCCCGTCTCGTCGGGCAAGATCGTCGTGACGCCACCCAGATCCTCGAAATAGACCGCCATATGGTCGATCAGCGGACGGTTGGGGTTGGCACTGACCGTATCGAAAGCAATCAGATCACCCAGATGAGCCTTGGCCTCGGTCAGGCGGGGGTGCGTTGTGTCCGGTTTGGCCTGAGCTACGGTCATGAGGTTTGAGCCTTTCGTTCTTTTGACTTTGCGATCTCGCGCCGCAGGGTGATCCCAACGACGAAGAGGATCAGCCCCGCAAAAATCCAGCAGATCGGCGAGGAGAAGAAGATGGATGCGTCGCCGCGCGAAATTGCCAGGGCTCGACGTAGATTATCCTCGATCATTGGGCCAAGGATGAATGCAATGAGAAACGGAGCCGCCGGGATCGCCAGCAAGTACATGCCAAAGCCCACGACACCCATCACAAGCAACACGACGACATCGAACATGCTGTTGGAAATTGAGTAAATCCCGAAGATGCACAGAACCAGCACCGCCGGGGTCAGCAAAGTGACCGGAATGCGCGCGATATGCGTGAACATCCGCATGGTCATCTTGCCAGCGCCGAACAGCAACACCGACGAAACCAGCATGCCGATGAACAGCATGTAGACTTCGTTCAAATTGGTCTGAAACAGCAACGGTCCGGGCGTCAGCCCCTGGATCAGGAACGCGCCAAGCATAACGCCAGTGATCACATCGCCCGGTACGCCTAGAGCCAGCAGCGGGATCATGGTCGCGCCGCAGCAGCCATTGTTGGCGGATTCGGACGCAGCGATGCCTTCCAGTTCGCCCTTGCCGAAATTTGCGCTGTTCTTCGATGTCCGCTGTGCCTCGCCATAGGAAAAGAACGCCGCTGCCGACGGGCCAATTCCGGGGATGGCACCGAGAACAACACCAATACCGCTGCCCCGGATGATGGATTTCAGAGATCCCATGAATTCGGAACGGCTGACCTTGTCGAAGCCGACCTGCATTGCGTCATTGACCTGAGGGTTACGAAACACGATCAGCTTGATCAGTTCCGGCAGCGCGAAGAGACCGATCAGGACAGGCGCGACAGACAGCCCCGCCTGCATGTCATCGGTAAATGCAAAGCGGAACGAACCGTAGATGTCTTCGCCGACCGTCGCCAGAAGCAACCCAAGACAGGCTGAAACGACGCCCAGCAGCAGTGAATTTCCGGACACACCCGCCACCGTTGTCAGCGCGAAGATCATCAGCATGCAATATTCGGGTGGGCCAACGCGCAATGCCAACAAAGCAAGCGGTGCGGCCAAGAAAATCAGCGAGATATTCGAGATAAAATCGCCGATACAGGACGAGTAGAGCGCCATGTTCAGCGCCTTGCCCGCCTTGCCTTTCTGCGCCAACGGGTAGCCATCGAGCGCGGTGCAAGCTGCAGACGCGGTGCCCGGTGTCTTGATCAAGATGGCGGAAACGGACCCGCCATAGGTTGACCCCTTGTAGAGCGCGACTAATAAAAGGATCGACGGCACCGGTGCCATATAGAACGTAAACGGCAGTGCAAGCGTCACGGCCATGGTGCCGGTCATGCCGGGGATCGCGCCTACGATCACGCCGCCCCAGATGCCGGCAGCCATGATCAGGAAATTTTCGATGGTCGCCACTGATTGCAGGGCGAGGAGCAAGTCGTTCATCATAGCAGGCCCGCCTAGTTCAGAGACCGAAGGTTTTCAGGACTTCACCCTTGGGAAACTGAGTCCCGAGAGCAGTGGTGAAGAACAGCAGCAAAAGTAGTGGCAACAGGACGGAGATGACGATGGGCCAAATACCCTTCCGCTCTCCCGTCAGCCCAATTGCAGCGCCGGTCAGCAGCATGGTGGCGATCAGGAAGCCGATCTTCGACACCAGGAATACGAAGAAGCCGAATGCCGCCAGGATCAATCCAAGACGTCCCAGAAGTGTTGGCACAGGTGCCGTCTGCTCCCATTCGGGCTGCGCCGGGTCCGCGCCCTTGGGATTGAGCGACAGAAATATCGCGACCAGCCCCAAGGCGATACCGATCATGGATACGACACGCGGCCACATATCCGGCGGGGGAGCAAATCCGGGGATAAAGGCCGGGCGCGGAACGTAAACGGGGATGAGGGTAAACAGCACTATCGCGAAGAAAAGAGTGATCAGTACACCACGCATCAAGGATAGTCGCATCATCATCACCCCCGTTTTCGTCAGTTGGTTCAGTTCGGCAGATAACCGAATTTCTTAGCAAGACCGTTGAACAACCCGTACTGCTGAGCCGCGTACTCGGTCATGTCTTTCTCGCCGACGGTCGAGATCGAGCCGCGACGTTCGGCCAAGGTCAGCCAGGTTTCATCCGTTGCAACATTGCTCAGAACTTCATCCCATTTGGCTACAACTTCTTCCGGTAGGCCTTTGGGACCGTAGAGCGCGCTCCATCCAGTTACCTGACCAGCTTGTTCATAGCCAAGTTCTTCTGCTGTCGGCACATCCGGCAACTTGTCCATGCGCTTGGGTGCGAACACCATCAGCGGCTTCATGTCACCGCTTTCGATATGCGGCATCAGCGACCCCGCCGCGATGGCCAGAAAGTCGACATGACCACCGAGCAGCGCCGTCGCGAGTTCACCACCACCCTTGTAGGGCACCAGCGTCGCCGCGGTCAGCGGATCCAGATCAGCATCAGACAGCAGCGACTGAACCGTGAAACCGTCGATCGCCGTCGCACCGGACGCGGCATAGGCCATACGGCCATTGCTATCTTTCACGGCGGCAAGCAGGTCTTCGGTGCTGTTGAACTCGGAATCGCCGCGCACTGCAAGGATCATTGGAGTGGCTTCGAGCGCGCCGAGAAACGTGTATTCGTCCCAGCCGACCGAGGCTTGCGGGTTCACGGCGGGCGTCAGTGCCATACCGACACGAGCCAGCAACAGCGTGTAGCCATCCGCATCAGCGTCCGCGACGGAACGGGCGCCATTCATGCCACCAGCGCCAGGCTTGTTCACGACGGTGATCGGCTCACCAAGGTATTCCTTACCAGCTTCGGCAAGCGCACGTCCTGCCAGGTCGGATGCACCACCTGGGCCGTATGGCACAACCAGCGTTACAGCGCTTTCGGGGTAGTCTTGAGCTTGAGCTGCGCTGGCAACCATCATGGCTGCAACCGCTAGACCCGTTAAAAGTCTTTTCATTGGGGACCTCCCGTCCAAGGCGCACATTGCGCCGTTTTCGACTGGTGGCGAAACGTTCCACAGTAAGCTTTTACTGACAAGAAATTCCTTTAGTATGCCATAAACGCATACTGAGGGTAAAATGAAGCTACCGGAATTAAAGGCATTTGACGCGTTCATGACACACGGATCGACCAAGGCTGCCGCATCGGTGCTTGGAATCGGTCAGCCCGTTGTCAGTCGCCAATTGGCGTCATTGGAGAATCGTGTCGGTTTTGCGTTGTTCATTCGGAAACGAAACCACCTGACGCCTACCCCGGAAGCCTATCAGTTTCACGAGTCGGTATCTCGAATGTTGGCACAATTCGACCAGATCCAAGCTGATGCGCGCGCCATCGCCAACAAGCAAATGGGCAATATCGTCATCGCGGCTCAACCCATTTTCTGTGACACGTTCCTGTTGGATGCGGTGGCGCGATTTCGCGTGGAACATCCCGGCGTATCGGTACGGTTGGTTGATGCCGGCATGGAGGTGCTGCTACGGATGCTGGCAGAACGCAATTGCGACATGGCACTTGGCATCACGCTGGAGACAGAGGTCGAAGGTATTCGTACAACGCCACTGGCACGATGCGAAGCGAGATGTGTGATGCCAACAGGTCATCGACTCAACCAGCCGGGGCCGATCCCCCTACCAAGATTACGCAGCGAACCATTCGTTGAACTGGCGGCTGGTAGCCCGCTCAGAACGCGTGTCGAGAACATGATGCAGCGGATTGAAGTGGAACGGAACATCGCTGCAGAAATGCGCCATCTCAGTGGCGTCTGCGCGCTTGTCGGTCGTGGCGTGGGTGTTGCGATCGCTGATCCCGTGGTGGAGCTGCTACTCAACCCGCATGAGATTGTCTCCAAACCCCTGATTCCGACCATCGACTGGGAAATCGCGATGATGGAGCCACGCGACCGACCTTTGAGTACTGTCGCACAGGAATTGCAGGGCTTTATCCTTTACGAGATCGACGGCTTGATTGATCGCGGCGTGGTGCAGCGGATCGGCGAAGAAATTGAACAATCGTCGATTTCTCGCGACAGTCGTTGACGCGGCCCGACCTGTTTACAAACCGCGTGCACCAAACCCGCTGCAACCGGCGCGCACCTCGGACGCCAAAAAGCGTCTTGGCGCGGATACGCGCTTTCACGCACAGCTGACAGTTGAAAATAGACGGACGGTAACGTCTCTATAAGGTCACAATACTGTCGAGACAAACTGTGGCTATAAGACGCTTTCCCAAAAGCTACTTCTTTCCACGCCTTGGTGGTTGGCTTCCTCCACCGCGCTTCGAAGAGGCGTTGCGCGGTTTCTTTGAGGGCGATTTGGTTTTTCCCGGCGGTGTAAAACGTTTGGACGTATCGCGCGCGGCGGCTGTTCTGGAGGACTGTACGCCATCTGCCCCGTCTCCACGCGCTTTCTTCGGCTTTTTAACATTTGGCACAGCTCGTTCGGAACGGTTTGATCCCACGTCTGACCTAGACGTCTTCGCCGGTGTCTTCTTGTCGCCTTTGGCTTTGTAGGGCGCGCGCCCCGCAGGTTGATCGGGCTTATCCGCATTCTCCCTGCGGTGTGTCGGCTTACGGCGCTCGGTGTGATCACGACGTGCGGTCGCCGCGCCGTCTCGTTTGTCTGCACGGCGCATTGGCAGTTCGGGAGGGCTGTCCAATGCCCTTACCGAGATCCCTTCCTCAAGCACCCCCTCCTCGCCGATCGCCGCAAGGAATCCCTCTGCCCTTGGTTCTGACAACTCGACAAAGGTTTCAGCGTCTTGTACCCGGATGGCACCGATCGCCGCCTTGTCGAGACTGCCGGCCCTGCAGAGCAATGGCAAAATCCAACGGGCTTCGGCGTTGTCATCTCGGCCAACTGATAAGGTGAACCAGCGACTTGGGCCGAAGTCCCGGGGTTCTCGAACCGACGGCTTTGTATCAGGCGGCAGCAATTCTTCCGGAGCAGCATGACGTTCCTGATACAGACGCAGATAAGCGGCCGCGATAGACTCGGGGCTTTGCTGTTCCAACAGCTTCGAGGCGAACAGCGATTGCTGCTCGGTCAATGGCTCGTCCCATGCGGGATCGGTCAGAAGGCGCTCTTCGTCTTTTTGCAGGATTTCATCAACAGACGGCGCAACAATCCAACTGGCTGAAATCTTGGCCCATTTTAGTAATCTTTCTGCCTTTTTCACAGCCTTGGGCGGTACGATCAGCGCAGAAATGCCCTTCCGTCCCGCACGCCCTGTCCGTCCGGATCGATGCAGAAGGCTTTCCGTATTGGTTGGCAAATCAGCATGAATGACCAAGCTAAGGTTCGGCAAATCGATCCCCCGTGCAG
This sequence comes from Qingshengfaniella alkalisoli, assembly GCF_007855645.1. GTDB lineage: Bacteria > Pseudomonadota > Alphaproteobacteria > Rhodobacterales > Rhodobacteraceae > Qingshengfaniella > Qingshengfaniella alkalisoli. The sequence goes on along the minus strand of NZ_CP042264.1, from coordinate 138,004 downwards.
CCACATCAGTCGCCACACATACCCGCGCACGACCGTCGCGCATGGCCTGCAGCGCATGGGTGCGCTCGGACTGGCTAAGCTCTCCCGACAAGCACACCGTGGCGAGACCGCGGTTCGCCAAACGCGCCATCAGGTGGTTAACTGCTGCACGGGTGTTCGCAAATACAATCGCGGTTTGGTCGTGATGATACCGAAGCAGGTTGAAGATGGCATTCTCTGAGTCCGACGCAGATACACGCAACGCCTGATACGTAATGTCAGCATGCTGATCGGACCTGCCAATCGTGTCGATCCGGCGCGCATCTCGTTGGAACCGCTGTGCCATCTTGGCGATCGCGGGTGGGACGGTGGCGGAAAACAAGAGCGTTCGCCGGGTCTCCGGTGCACTGTCCAGCATGAATTCCAGGTCCTCACGAAAACCCAGATCCAACATCTCGTCCGCTTCATCTAGTACGACTGCACGCAAGCTGCTCAAATCGAGCGAACCACGCTCGATGTGGTCGCGCAGCCGCCCGGGTGTGCCCACGACGATGTGCGCCCCCCGGTTGAGGGCCCGTCTTTCTTCCCGCATTTCCATACCACCAACGCAGGACGTCACGACCGCACCGGTGCGAGCGTAAAGCCATGACAGTTCACGCATCACCTGAAAGGCGAGTTCCCGCGTAGGCGCGACGACAAGCGCAAGCGGCGCCGCCGCCAAACCAAACCGATCTTCTGCCCCCAACAGCGTAGATGCAATAGCCAGCCCGAAAGCTACGGTTTTCCCTGAACCTGTCTGGGCCGACACCAGAAGATCGGAAGCTGTCAGCTCCGGATCAATGACGGCTGCCTGAACAGGAGTCAGCGTGTCGAAACCACGCTCGGACAGAGCTTCGGCTAAAGGCGTAATCATAAGGCGGGGTTCCATGGAGTACAGCCAGTCCTGGCTGGAAAGTGTCGATAGAAGACGGTGATCTGCGTACTTACCGGTATTTTTCACGGATGTATATTGGGAAAGCAAGAATCCTGCTGCTTTTTGGGTTTGGCCCTTCGCCGTACTCGGGACGGCATGAAAGGTTCCCTCGATTGTTCCGCCGAACCGACCCGGGGTACAATCGCAAGATTGCGCTCAGCAGGACTGCCCCGTTGGAATAGACAAGGAAGGTCATCATTGTCGTAAAGACTGTAGCCCGTAATCGCCCCATCGACGAAGGCGGCAAAGGCACCAGCCCATCCCACCGTACCCTTGCAAACGATCTCGCACCATTGACTGCGGCCTGCCAATACAAACATCCCTGCTATAATGATATCAGTGGTGTCATATGGAATGGAGCCAATAATCAGGAAGCTTCCTACATCCGGCGTTTGATCGATATCGGCCCTGATGTTCGAAACATCCTGCGCCACGGCACCCGACAATGAATGTGGCTGCGACCACATACGGTGGCGCGGTTCGTTCCGCGGCACTTCCGGAGCTTGTTGACCCCGATCACCGCAATCACCCGCCCCGCTGCGCGGGACGAAAGCTCCGTGCGTCCAGCCGTCCAGCAAACGTAGGCAGTGCAAAACACAACCGGGCTCCGGTCGCGGCTGGATGACAGTTCAGTGGCAGGTCATAAACACCATGGCATTATCCGAAGCCTCACATCTTTGGATGGGTGTGCCTAATAGAGAGGTCGAGAAGCATTTCGCCGAACTCCGGTTCTATTTCTGGGCCTTGCAGCGTTAGCCGATGCAGACTCAGAAAATCCGCAAAAAGTTGCTCACGCTCTCGGTCCGTGAAGTCCTTGTCCGATCGAGAAAACGCAACAATGCTTTTTGATCCACTGTCCGATGTCGCCATCACAGCCCAGTAATTCAGGCCGTATTCGGTCGCCTTGTCGAAGACGCCGTGCTCGTCCAAGGCCTTCAGCTCTGACCAAGATGCAATCCCGTCATGAGTGAACCCCCATCGGACAGCCGGATCCTTCATGACGATACCCATGCTGGAATAGTATCCCATCCAGTCATCTGCGTAGGTTTGGAATAGATACTTCGGCGTATTGAATTCTACTTGGAACGCTGCAGCAAAACCGCTGGGGCTTTGCTGTTTCAAACTGGTCAATAGCGACCGCAACTGATCTGTTAGACTCATACCACTCTCCAACCACCTGATCGGAAAATTAGCATCCTCCTCTGAGCAAAAACAATGTTTATGCGCAGAAGAATTTTCCCAAGCATGTCACGCCTTTAATGGGATCGGAACCATGGTCACACTGCGGTTGAGATTGGCGGCTGGCACCAAGAATAGACCGTAATCCAGGACAAGATAGCGCTCGCCTGTTTTACTGATGATGTCCTGCATCATATACGATTCCTCCAGCCCATAGCTCAGAGATACACTATGTTACCGCATTTAGGGCTGGAAGTTGATAGCTTTTGCCGTCGCTGCCGTCAAATATTCGCGCTCCGATACCGCTGTACCATTGTACCTGCGTGAACCGCAGGCATCGACAAGATCGCGTAGGATCGTCCATCGTGCTTGTTGCAATACTTGTCCCCGACCTGTTCAACTTCGTAGCCCAGTTTACGCAATGATCTACGGAAACCGGGTACCGTAAGCGTCACCAAATCGTCTGAACCCTGACGGATCGCAAGGTCGACCAGCCCCTGCACGACCAGAGCCAGGCATTCTTGGCGTTCATCTGCCGATGTAAGTTGATCGGACAGAACCAGACGGGTGCATTCCGAGGCGTTTGCAAACCCGTGGGTCCGTGGCAGCAGGTCCGGGGGGATGCCATCGATACGTCCGTCCGCCGCGTCCTTGAGCATGCAACCATGACTACCCCATTTGTCTGAAAATCGCATAACGCGCGCGCCACCGACCAGACGGCCATCCATGATTACGGCGGAATAGGCTGCGGTTGGATTATCGTATTGGTCCATCTCCACTGTATCGTTATGTGGAATATCCCATGCGAGCGTATCGACGAAAAACCTCTTCCGCAGTTGAAGAAATTCATAAAACGCCGCGCCATACAGGTGCATATCGGACAGGTCGAACGTGATTCCGGTGAGTTTGTTTGTCATTTTCCACGCATACATTTACTGAGGGCTAGAGCTACAAGTTCCTTATGCAGCTTATGCCTTGTGACTAAAGGTGCTTACGTGGCGACAATGTGGCGTTTTAGCCGCTAAATCCAACCAAATCCTTTCGCTTGCCCAACTGCTTGAGTATTGGTGCGCGCTCCCAGCTTGGAACGTGCGTTGGTCAAACGGAGTTTCACGGCGCTCTCACTGATAGCAAGCCTGTGAGCGATTTGCTTGAGTTGCAGCCCCGATGCGAGCATCGCAAGCACATCGATCTCGGCCGCGGTCAGCGCGCGCGCGGGCGCCAGCGCTCGATGCAAATTTTCTACGGCAGCAATCAGATCGGTGAGTTCCTGATCGGTGAGTTCCCGGTCCGAACGAGCGAACGACCCATAGGATCGCAAACCCGGGGTGTTGTCGCACATCACACTGATCGCAGCGCCATATCGCAACCCGAATGATGCAGCGGTTGGCAACACATTACGACCGTCTTCGTCAGGAATATCGCTCCAGCGAGTGTACCCGGTGTTTTCGTAGATCCAACGGATAACCGGGTCAGAGGTCATCAACCCGTTCGCCGTATAAACCTTTATCCATTCTTTCGGTAATGTATTGCACTGAAACTCGGGAAATGCGAAGCCCACGCGCAGCGCGAGATGGTATCCTGCGGTCGCAAGTTCATCAAACTTATAATCGGCAAGTAGGTCTTCGATCGTTCTCATTCGCCGCCGCCCAGCCATCTTGTGGCATTTCGTTTATCGAGGGCATATCCCTTTAGAAATCTCCAAAGCCCACAAGCTCGGACTGAATTTGGCTGACGTAGCCGGCTTAGGCAACGCTGGCTCCCATTATCTTTGTCACTATAATATCTTATCGAAACTTGATGCTTTGAGCGAAGTTCAGCAACCACTTTTCCGTTCTATAACAAACTTTTGTGTCGATTGTCCTATGTGGTTGGGCTCGGCAACCGCTAGTTACCTCGAACTCCGGCGGCATCTATCATGATTGCCTAAACTCAGATGCGCGAAAACCCGAAATTGCCGCAATAAGCAATTTCGGGTCCTGCTGTTAACAACCTTCAGGGGACACGGAGCAGTTTCTATCCGCCGAAATCATCCAGCATGATGTCATCCCGGTCCACACCGAGGTCGAGCAGCATGTTGATGACCGACTGGTTCATGATCGGCGGCCCACACATGTAGTATTCGCAATCTTCCGGCGCCGGGTGGTTCTTGAGGTATTCCTCGAACAGAACGTTGTGGATGAAGCCGGTATAGCCTTCCCAGTCATCCTCGGGCAGGGCGTCGGACAGGGCCACATGCCATTCGAAATTCGGGTTCTCCGCGGCGAGCTGATCGAAATCCTCGACATAGAACATCTCGCGCTTGGACCGCGCGCCATACCAGAAGCTGATCTTGCGCTTCGAATTCAGCCGTTTGAGCTGGTCGAAAATATGGCTGCGCATGGGGGCCATGCCCGCGCCGCCGCCGATGAAGACCATTTCCTTCTCGGTGTCGCGGGCGAAGAATTCACCGAACGGCCCCGAGATCGTCACCTTGTCGCCCGGTTTCAGGTTGAAGATGTAGCTCGACATCAGGCCCGGCGGGATGCCTTCCGATCCCGGCGGCGGCGAGGCAACCCGGACGTTGAGCATGATGATGCCCTTTTCTTCCGGATAGTTGGCCATGGAATAGGCACGCTCGATGGGCTCGGACACCGTGGATTCATACTGCCACAGGTTGAACTTGTCCCAGTCGCTTCGGTATTCCTCTTCGACGTCGAAATCCTTGTAGCTCAGCTTGTGAGCGGGCGCCTCGATCTGGATGTAGCCGCCCGCGCGGAAGTTCACATCTTCGCCTTCAGGTAGTTTCAGAACCAGCGCCTTGATGAAGGTCGCGACGTTTTCATTGGAAATGACCTCGCATTCCCATTTCTTGACGCCGAATACCTCTTCCGGGACTTCGATATCCATGTCCTGCTTGACCGCAACCTGACAGGACAGTCGGTCGCCGCAAGACGCCTCGCGTTTCGTAATATGGCCTTCCTCAGTTGGTAGAATCGACCCGCCGCCCGAGTGAATCTTGACCCGGCACTGCGCACATGTACCACCGCCGCCGCAGGCCGATGGAACGAACAGCTTCTGTTCCGCCAGCGTCTGAAGCAGCTTACCCCCGGCGGGAACGGAAATCGTCTTCTCGCCATTGATGGTGATGTTGACGTTGCCCGATGACACCAGCCGCGAGCGGGCGGCCAGGATGATCGTGACCAAGGCCAGAACGATCAGCGTGAACAGGGCAATTCCAAGGGTGAATGTCAGCATGTCAGTTCCCCCTCAGAGCTTGACGCCGCTGAAGGACATGAAGGCCATGGCCATCAGTCCCGCGGTTATGAAGGTGATGCCGAGACCCTGCAGCCCGTCGGGAATGTCCGAATACTTGAGCTTCTCGCGGACGCCCGCCATCGCGGTGATCGCCAGCGCCCAGCCGAAGCCGGATGAGATCCCGTAGGTCACGCTTTCGGCGAAGTTGTAATCGCGTTCCACCATGAACAGCGAGCCACCGAGGATCGCGCAGTTCACCGTGATGAGCGGCAGAAACACACCAAGCGCGTTGTAGAGCGGCGGGAAGTACTTATCGAGGATCATCTCCAGGATCTGAACCATCGCGGCGATCACCCCGATATAGGAGATGAGCCCCAGGAAGGTCAGATCGACCTCGGGGAACCCAGCCCAGGACAGCGCCCCGGGTGCCAGCAGATAGGTCAACAACAGGTTGTTTGTCGGCACGGTAATCGCCTGAACGATGACCACCGAAATACCCAGACCGATGGCGGTCGAGATCTTCTTGGACACGGCAAGGAACGTGCACATCCCAAGGAAGAAGGCCAGCGCCATATTCTCAACGAATACGGCCTTAACAGCGAGTGAGATAAGACCTTCCATCAATGCGCCTCAACCGATTGAATGCGGAATTCGCGGTCTTCTACCTGCTCAGGCTTCCATGTCCGGAAGGCCCAGATCAGAAGCCCGATCACGAAGAATGCCGATGGTGGTAACAGCAGGAGGCCGTTGGGCACGTACCAGCCGCCATTATTGACGGTCTGGAAAATCGTGACGCCGAACAGACTGCCCGAGCCGAACAATTCACGGATGAAGCCGACCAGCATCAGGATCAGGCCGTAGCCTAGCCCATTGCCGACGCCGTCGACGAAAGAGGCGATGGGCGGATTCTTCATCGCAAACGCTTCCGCGCGACCCATCACGATGCAGTTGGTGATGATCAGCCCGACGAAGACCGAAAGCGTCTTGGAAATCTCATAGGCATAGGCCTTGAGCACCTGATCCACCACGATCACCAGCGACGCGATGATCACCATCTGCACAATGATCCGGATCGAGCCGGGGATCTGGTTGCGCAGAACCGAAATGAACATCGACGAAAAGCCGGTGACGCAGATCACCGCGATTGCCATGACCATCGACACTTGCAGCGAGGAGGTCACGGCCAATGCCGAACAGATCCCCAGCACCTGCAATGTAATCGGGTTGTTGTCGACCAGCGGGTCGATCAGCATGTCTCTGCGAGTTTGAGCCATCAGATGTCTCCGGCCTTCAATTTCTCAAGAAAGGGCGCGTAGCCCTCTTCGCCCATCCAGAACCGCACGAGGCTGTCCACGCCGCGCGATGTCAGGGTTGCACCAGACAGCGCGTCGACATGATATTCCGGTCCGGCGGCTGGAACGGTCTTCGCCACGGTAATCTGCAAGTCACCGTTTTCATCAGCGAGCTTTTTCTCGTGCCAGAGCCCCTTCCAGCGCGGATTGTCGACTTCTGCGCCAAGTCCCGGTGTTTCGGCGTGTTCATAGAACTGCAGCCCGTAGATCGTATTGCCGTCCTCTTCCAGCGCGATGTATCCATACAGCGTGGACCACAGGCCATAACCGTGCAGGGGCAGGATCACCTTGTCGAGCGCACCGGCATCGTCGCGCAGCAGGTAGACAGTCACGTAATCCGCCTGACGCCCGATCCCTGCCGGATCGTCCGCCAGCACATGGGAGAGTTCAGGGTTGTCCGCAGCAGCGCGGTCATCGAAGGTTTGCGGATCGTATTGATCGGCAAAATCGCCCGATGCCAGTTCCAGCACATGCGGCTCGAACGACGCAAACGCATCGGCCACATTGATACCATCCTGATAAACGCCTGCGACTTGCAGAATGTTAACCTGCTTGTCACGTAGACGGTTTTCCGCCTGAAGCGGACGCAGCGCAACAGCAGCAGCCGACACGACCATCGACGCTAACAGACACAGGGACACAGCGACGAAGATCGTCTTCGGCACCGAATCCGGCGGCAAAGCGAGGAAGCGGGCGACCGGACCCTTGTTTTCGGGGAGTTGCTCAGACATTACGCTTCGCCCTCCGACGGATATTGGCCTGAACCACGAAGTGGTCGATCAGCGGTGCAAAGACGTTGCCGAACAGGATCGCCAGCATCATGCCCTCCGGGAAGGCCGGGTTGATGACGCGGATCATCACGACCATGAAGCCGATCAACGCGCCGTAGATATAGCGGCCCAGATTGGTCTGCGACCCTGAAACGGGCTCCGTGACCATGAAGACCAGACCGAACGCATAGCCGCCGACGACCAGATGCCAATACCACGGCATCGCGAACATCGGGTTGGTATCGGAACCGATGACGTTGAGCAGCAGTGTAAAGCCGATCATACCGCCCAGGCAGCCTACCACCATGCGATAGTTCGCGATCTTGGTGACCAGCAGGAAGGCGAGGCCCAGCAGACAGGCGACGGTCGATGTCTCGCCCAAGCTACCCTGAATCGTGCCAACAAAGGCATCCATCCATGAAATGCCGTGGGTCACAAGATTCTGGTAGCCATCCGATGCCGATACGGCCAGTGCCGTCGCACCGGAAAAGCCGTCAACAGGCGTCCAGATCGTGTCACCTGACATCTGCGCGGGATAGGCAAAATACAGGAACGCCCGACCCGTCAGCGCCGGGTTGAGGAAATTCTTCCCGGTACCGCCGAAGACTTCCTTGCCGATGACAACGCCAAAGGAAATGCCAAGCGCGACCTGCCATAGCGGCGTGCTGGCCGGCAGGATCAGCGTGTAAAGCATCGAGGTCACGAGGAACCCTTCGTTGACCTCATGCCGTCGCACGGTCGCGAAGATCACTTCCCAGATACCGCCCACAACCAGTGTCGTGATGTAGATGGGCAGGAAATAAAGTAACCCGTGCAGCATGTTCGCAATCGGATTGGCCGGACTGTACCCGATGCCGAGAGCACCGATTAGCCCTGCCCGCCAGCCCGACGGTCCATGTTCGGCGATCGCCATGTTGGTCTGCAGGCCAGTGTTATACAGGGCCATGATGATACAGGGGATTGTCGCGATGACCACATAGGTCATGATCCGCTTCATATCGACATAGGATCGCGCATGCGGAGCAACGGTCGTGACCGTTTTCGGCGTGAAAAGGAAGCTTTCCACCATCTCGTAGAGAGGGAAATACCTCTCATACTTGCCGCCTTTTACGAAGTTCGGCTCGATCCGATCAAAAAAGTTTTTAAGACCCAAAGGGTTATCCCTCCTTCTCGATCTTGGTCAGGCTGTCGCGGAGGGCGAGGCCATATTCATATTTTGCCGGACAGGCGAAGCCAACCAGACCGAGGTCTTCCTCATCGAGTTCCAGCGCCCCAAGCGCCTGCGCCTGATCGGTATCCATCACCAGCAGCGCGCGCAAAAGCTGTGTCGGCAGGAAATCCTGCGGCATCAGCTCCTCGAAGGTTCCCGTCGGCACCATCGCGCGGCGACCGCCGTTGAGGTTCGACGTCAGTGAATAGAGCTTTTTGGAAAATGCAGATCCAAGCACCGGCTGGATTGCAAATTTTGACGGCATAGGACGTATCCATCCCATCGGGATCTGTTTGTCGTCTTCTTCAATCAGCGTGATCTGACGGGCATATCGGCCAAGATACGCGCTCGGCCCCTCCCCTGCCCGTCCGCTGAGAATCGATCCGGAAATCATACGCACCGGCACATCTGCCGAAACGTCGCCTTCGGTCAGTTCCACCATTGACGCGCCCGCAACAGTACGGACCAGACGCGGACGGGTACAGAGCGGGCCGCTCAAAGCGGCGACGCGGGACATATCGACCTTGCCGGTTGCCAGAAGCCGGCCGATGGCAATCACGTCCTGGTAGCCGATGGTCCAGACGATCTTGGACGCGCTCGGGGGTTCCAGAAAATGCATATGCGTTCCGGCCAGACCAGCGGGGTGCGGCCCCGAAAATGCTGCGACCTCTACCCCCGGAGCATCGGTGCCCGGGATATCCGCGTCTGGCGCGACGCATAAATATGTCTTCCCTTCAGACAGCGACGCAATCGCCGTCAGGCCTTTTAAGAATGCATCCGGCTCTTCAGCGATGATGACTGCCGGATCGGCCGAAAGCGGCTCACTATCCATTGCCGTTACATAAATTACCGCCGGCCGGGTCGCGGGGCTGGGCACTTTCGAGTAGGGCCGCGTGCGGAAAGACGTCCACAAACCTGCCGCGCAAAGTCGCTCGGTCAGTCCTTCGGCTGTGGCGATGTCGCCGACCTCGGAAAAGTCGATGGCGGGCGCGGCAGAGTCATCGACTTCGATCTCGACACTGATCAGCTTGCGCCGCGCGCCGCGATTGATGGCTTTGACCCGACCGGACACAGGCGATGTAATCAGCGCATCCGGCATATCCTTGTGCGCGAGAACAGGAGCACCCGCCCCCACAACATCGCCTTCCTCGACCAACAACCGCGGCTTGAGGCCGATATAGTCGTCCCCAAGTATAGCCACGGTCCGCACGGCCGGACCCTTCTGGATGCTTTGCGCGGGCGCGCCCAACACAGGAACATCCAGCCCTTTTCGTAACTCGAAATGATTCACGAGAGCGTCTTCCTGAATTTTTTCCGCTTTATGCAGTCCAAAAGCGTCAGACAAAACCCGAAATCTTGCAATTGCGGCATATTTTCAGTTGAATCGCGCCGCAATGTCGCACAGATACCGTCGCAAAAGACGGATAGAGTCCGTCCAAATGCTTCCGGAGGCCATAACTTGCCCGAATTGACCACAATCTCACGTCGCTCACTCCTTCTGTCGCCGATCCTGTTGGCGGCATGCAAGTTTGGCTCGAAGACTGTTTCGGCATCCGGCGCAACCATGGGTACCACATATAACGTCGTCGCCGTAGACCGGACGCGGACGCTGGACAATGCGGACCTGGGCCACGCGATCGAGGCAAGCCTCCAAAACGTCAACGCGGGTATGTCCAACTGGGATCCGCGTTCGGAAATCTCGCGCTTCAATGCGAGTAAATCGACAGATCCCGTCGCTGTTTCGCCCGAACTCGCCTATGTAATGAACGCCGCGCAGGACGTCCACGAAGCCAGCCAGGGCCAGTTCGACGTCACTGTTGGACCACTGATCGATCTTTGGGGTTTTGGCGCCGGGCATACCGGTACGGCAGTTCCCACAGAAGAGGCCATTCAGACGGCGCTGAACACCTCGGGTCAAGCCAAGTCCCTGCGTATCAACAACAATTCTTTGCAGAAGACTCAACCTGACGCGGAAATCTACCTGTCCGCAATCGGCAAAGGTTTCGGCGTGGATCAGGTGGCTTCGGCAATCGAGGCCCTCGGTCTGCGCGACTACATGGTTGAAATCGGCGGCGATCTATATGCGTCCGGCCTGAACCCGGACGGGATGCCTTGGCAGATCGGCATCGAAAAGCCCGATAACGTGCGGCATGACCTTGCTCAGGTGATCGGCGTTTCCGATATGGGGATGGCCTCCTCGGGTGATTACCGGAACTATTTCGAGCAGGACGGCACCCGCTATTCGCATGTCATCAACCCTGCAACTGGCCGACCGATCACTCACACAACCGCGGCGACGACCGTGCTGACCGATAACGCCATGCTTGCCGATGCCTGGGCCACAGCGATGCTGCTTCTGGGTCGTGAGCACGGCATGGAAATCGCTGAGTCCCGCGACCTCGCTGTGCTGTTCATCGAGCGCGATGTCGATTCGACCGAGATGCGGTTTGTTGCCAAACCGTCCAGCCGCTACGCGCAACTGCAAGCTTAATCACGAAAGACGCTCCTCATGACGACGTTTCTGTTCGCCTTCGGTCTGCTCATGTTGATCATGCTCGGAATGGCGATTGGTGTCATCATGAAGGGCAAGACGATCAAGGGCAGCTGCGGCGGGCTCAACGCGATTGCCGATGCGGATCAATGTCTGGTCTGCAACAAGGAAATCGATCCCAACAGCCCGCTGCGTGAGCGCCTTCAATGTCCGCGTGCCCGAAAGATGCTTGAACGTGCGGGCGTTGAAGCCTGAATAATTCGCTGGAATGAGAGCAATTTCAGAACGGCGTCCGGCAGGCGCCGCTCTGTATTCAGTTGGCACCGGCTAGCGGTATGAAACCAACGGTCAGAAACGCGGCACCAGCTACAATTCCAAAGACCCACAACTGCCAGCGCGGCCCTTCGGCCTTCCAGACCCGCCGATACTGCATCCCGGCCAGGCAGCCTGCCACGAAGATGATGGTCGCCGTCAGCGACGAAAGCATAAAGTCAGGCAACGAAAACAAATTCTCCCATTGGAACCGATTCAGGCTTACGATCCTTGGCATGATATAATCGGATCATTCAATAGAGGAGCAACGGACATGGTCACCTACAGACCTCATGTAAGAAAGGACGACATGGACACGTCCGGTCACAGTCAAACCGTTGCGACCAACCTCGCGGTCGAAATGCCTAAGGTCCAGCACGTACTAAGTCACAAAGGGGCTGGTGTGGTGACGGTGCGTCCACAAGCGACATTGGGCACCATCGTCGAGGTATTACGAGATCACGACATCGGCGCGGTCGTGGTAACGAACGCGAACGGTGCCATTTTGGGTATCTTGTCTGAACGCGATATCGTGCGGAAACTGGCCGATGCACCCGGTCGTACGCTACCCCACCGCGTCGAAGAGGTTATGACCACTAAGGTCGAAACCTGCACGGTTGGGGAGACACTGATATCCGTATTGCATCGCATGACCGTCGGGCGGTTTCGTCATATGCCAGTTGTAGATGACGCTGGACTGGTAGGGATAGTTTCCATCGGTGACGTTATCAACTATCGCCTGACGCAACTCGAACAGGAAGCGTTGCAACTCAAGCAGTTGATCGTCGGTTGACGACTGGACTGTGCAGGGGGAGCATCTGCAGGTCGGCAAGGCCGAAGGCAGAATGCATTTGGCTGAAAGATATAAGGCAGGTACCATTTGTGCGCTCATGAAGAATGACAGCGACATTCACGAACGCCTCGCCGCGAAGCTCAAATCGGCCCGCAAGGACAAGGGGTTAAGCCTTGACGCTGTGTCCAAGCTGTCGGGCGTCAGCAGATCCATGGTCAGCCAGATTGAGCGTGGCGAGTCCAGCCCGACCGTTGCCACGCTCTGGAACCTGACACAGGCACTGAACGTGGATTTTGCGGGGCTGATCGGGGACAAGGCGCAATCAGGAATTGATGTGATCAGAGCAGATGACGCGCCCACCATCGAAACAACCAAAGGCGTGCGTATCCGCATCCTCAGCCCTCCCGAAGCGGTTGGTGAGCACGAGGTTTACGATCTGAACTTTGCTTCCGACGGTGAGCTTGACAGTGATCCGCACGGAGCCGGGTGTCGTGAGAGCCTGACATTGCTCGAAGGCAGTCTGACAGTGCGATCAGGATCTGACGAGGTGCTGCTTGCGGTTGGTGACACCGCTCGTTACCTCGCCGACCGCCATCACAGCATCCATGCAGGTAAGCATCCGGCGCGGGCCTTGCTGATCGTTCAGGATAGTTAATCCATTATAACGGAAATAATCCGTCATATTGACATTTTGAGATGAGTCGTGGCAGCCTTCGTTCAAACGGAGGATAGCATGACCCACGCATCGGCATTTCTGACTGACCTCTCCGCGCAGCTTTCCAAGATTGAGGCGGAAGGGATGACCAAGGCAGAGCGGCTGATTACATCGCCGCAATCGGGGCATGTGACGGTTGACGAGCGCGACATCATCAACCTGTCGGCAAACAATTATCTGGGTCTGGCCAATCACCCTGCGCTGCGTGATGCGGCGAAGGCGGCAATCGACAGTCACGGCTACGGGATGGCCTCGGTCAGGTTTATCTGCGGGACACAGGATTTGCATCACCAGCTGGAAAACCGCATAGCCGCCTATCTGGGCAAGGATGACGCGATCCTGTTTGCCGCCTGTTTCGACGCGAATGGCGGGTTGTTCGAACCTCTCCTGACCGCCGAAGACGCGATCATCTCGGATGCGCTGAACCATGCTTCGATCATCGACGGAATCCGGTTGTGCAAGGCGAAGCGCTACCGCTACGCCAACTCGGACATGGACGCGCTGGAGGATCAGGTGAAAGCCGCTCGTGCGGACGGGGCACGCCACATCATGATCGCAACCGACGGTGTGTTTTCGATGGATGGCTATCTGGCGAAACTGCCCGACATTGCGGCGCTGGCACGTCAATACGACGCGGTGGTGATGGTCGACGACTGTCACGCGACGGGGTTCATGGGACCGCAGGGACGCGGCACGCCGCATCACTTCGGGGTGACGGATGACGTCCACATATTGACGGGGACTCTGGGTAAGGCGCTCGGCGGCGCGCTCGGTGGTTATGTCGCCGGACCACAACCGGCAATTGATCTGCTGCGCCAACGCGCGCGGCCCTACCTGTTTTCCAACGCTTTGCCGCCTTCGATCCTGATGGCCTCGCTGGCAGCACTGGACATTGCAGAAAACCAGGATGGGTTGCGGGAAAGATTGTTCGAAAACGCGAGTTTCTGGCGCAAGGGGCTAGCGGATCGTGGTTTCACTTTGCTTCCCGGCGAGCACCCCATCATCCCCGTGATGCTGGGCGAGGCGACGACTGCTCAGCGTTTCTCCGCCGCGTTGTTCGAACAGGGCGTTTACGCGCCGGGCTTCTTCTTTCCGGTCGTACCCAAGGGCCGAGCCCGCGTGCGCACGCAGATGAGCGCAGCCCTGAGCCGCAAGGATCTGGATATCGCGTTGGCGGCATTCGAAGCCGCTGGAAAGTCAACCGGAGTGATCTGATGCAGAACACGATGAAGGCCTTGGTGAAAGCCAAATCCGAACCGGGGCTGTGGATGCAGGATTGCCCTGTGCCGGAAATCGGCGCGGACGATGTGTTGATCCGGATCAACAAGACCGGCATTTGCGGGACTGACGTGCATATCTGGAACTGGGATGACTGGGCACGGAAGACCGTCCCGGTTCCTCTGATAACCGGGCATGAATTCGCGGGCGAGATCGTGGATATGGGTAAAAATGTCGAGGATCTCCATATCGGTCAACGTTGCTCTGGCGAGGGGCATCTGATCGGCAAGCATTCGCGCCAAAGCCGCGCAGGGAAGTTTCACCTCGACCCAGAGACAAGAGGCATCGGCGTGAATGAACCAGGCGCCTTCGCGCAGTACCTGCGGCTGCCTGCCTTCAACGTCGTCCCCTTGCCAGCGGAAATCGACGACGAAATCGGCGCGATCCTCGATCCGCTTGGAAATGCCGTGCACACGGCTCTGTCCTTCGATCTGGTTGGGGAGGATGTTCTGATCACCGGTGCCGGACCTATCGGTATCATGGCTGCGGCCGTTGCGCGGCACGTGGGCGCGCGCAACGTCGTGATCACCGACCTGAACCAAGACAGGTTGGATCTTGCGTCCCGTGTTGCTGATGTCGTCCCCGTGAACGCAAGGGACGAGGATCTCGGATCAGTGATTGGTCGGCTGAAGATGAGGGAGGGCTTCGATGTTGGGCTCGAAATGTCCGGCGCGCAACCCGCGCTTGATCAGATGGTAGAGGCGCTGGTCATGGGGGGGCGTATCGCTATGCTAGGCATCCCCCCCGGGAAATCCCCGGTGGACTGGTCACGCATCGTATTCAAGGCGATCACGATCAAAGGTGTATATGGGCGAGAGATTTTCGAGACATGGTACAAGATGATTGCGATGCTTCAGAATGGGCTGGATGTACGCAGAGTCATCACCCACCGGTTCAAAGCTACTGATTTCGCTGATGGCTTTGACGAGATGCGCGGCGGAGCAAGTGGCAAGGTGGTACTCGACTGGACCTGACGACCGGCGCGGAAGCCAAATGGACCTGTTCAGGAGGTCGTCGCGAACGATGTCCCTCATCTGTCAATTCATGCGAGCATCACGTCGTATCAATGCCCGACACACCAAAAGCGCGCCGATATAAGTCAGATAGTCCGGGTTGCGGAGGGACACCAGACGATCCCGCCCATATCGGCTGCCGCCTCGCCGGTTAGCGCAAAGATTTCGGCCTTGAATACTTCGCCAACCACGAATGCTGCAACAGCCCTAGCCCATCACTCTTTTCAGGCGAATCTTGTTTTTATCGTTAGTTATCCTGTCGCGAATCTCGCAGTTCCCGCCATTTGCCATCCCTCCGGCGCACGCACTGAACTTCCGGTTTCATCTCAATGGCCTCAGGTAAGAAGCGGCCACCTTCCAATTTGGCTTCCGCTGAAAAAGGCGAGGGCACTGTCATTCAAAAGGGTTCAGCAGCGCGACACCCGTTGGCAAGAAATCCTTCACATTACGAGTCGCGACCGTTGCCTGATGTGCAATAGCGGTCGCCGCAATCATCAGATCCGCCCCATCATGGCCGATTTGTGCGGACAGCCGGCCCCAAATCAGTGCCGCGTCTGAATCAAAAGGCAGAATACGATCCGAGAACAACTGGCACGTGCGGTCAAGCCATTGCTGTAGATCCGAAGCAAAATCAGGGTTCACGCGAGACTGCTGGTCGATACCGCGCGCAATCTCGCCAATCGTGACCGCACTCAGAAACAGATCATCTTCCGCCTGCCTTTGCAGCCACGCGACCACAGGTTGCGCGCGCTCCGGGCGGCGCAAGGCCGAAATCACATTCGTATCAAGGATGAACACTAGAATTCGACATCACGAGGGAGCACCTTCGCCCGTGCGATATCTGGTGCGTCGGCAGGGAAGGTCAACAAATGATCCACGAAGCTTCCACGTTGGAGCTTCGCCGCCTGCTGTAGTCGCAAATATTCCGTAACCGACAGCACAACAACGGTCGGCTTGCCGCGGCGCGACACTTCCTGCGGCTCTCCAGCGAGCGCCGCGTCGATAACCGCACTGAACTTGTTCTTGGCGTCTTGAACATTCCACATAGCGCAATCTTCTGGCTAGCTACCTGTCTAGATAGATATGGAGTCTTTGTTCTGTTCTGTCAACGACCCAGATGCAGCGGCCCAGGTAATCGCCGACGCTCATGTCATCGCCTTTTCCAGTGCAACATAGACCTTCGGGTTGTTCATCTGGGCAACGTTGAACCGCATGAACCGGATCGCGGATCGCGAGGGGCTGAACACGTTTCCCGGGGCCAGGACTACGCCATCAGTGACGCATCGCCTGGCGATTTCTCCGGTATCGATATCGTCCGGAAACTCGCACCACAGGTAGAAACCGCCGCGTGGGTCCGACCACGGACGGATGTTCAGTTGCGCCAGCTTTTTCGTTTCCCGCTTACGTGCCGCGGCAAGCCGTGTGTGCAGTTCAGACAAATGGCGCCGATAACCACCACCGATCAGCACGCTGCTCAAAAGCTCGGTCGCAACAGGGCTCGGACCGCCGAAGCTCGTGGCAACCTGAAGATCAACCAACTTTTCGATCCAGTCCTGACGGCCCGCTATGTAGCCACAGCGAACGGAGGCAGACAATGTCTTGGAGAAACCGCCGATACGCAACACACGGCTCAGCCCGTCTAGGACAGCAAGGCGCGGCGAAGGCTCTGGTTCGAGATCGGCGAATGTATCATCTTCCACGATGGTTACATCATGATCAGCGGTCAACGACAGCAGCCGATGGGCAATCTGAGGTGACAATGCCATCCCCGTCGGATTGTGCAACGCAGAATTTGTCACGTAGAGCCTCGGCGCCGCGTCCCGTAGCGCGGCTGCAAAGGCGTCCAGATCCGGCCCATCCATCTTGCGTGGCACCCCGATCACGCGAAGTTGGTGGGCACGCAACAGCGCGTGAAAGTTGAAATACCCCGGATCATCGACCAGCACCGCGTCGCCCGGTCTAAGCAGCATCCGGCAGATCAGGTCCAGAGCCTGAGAAGCCGACCCTGTCAACATAATTTGCTCCAGAGATACAGGCAGATGCTCCTCGGCAAACCGGCCGAGCAGATACCGCCGCAATTTCTGCGACCCATGCGCATTTGCATAGTTCGTCAGAATTGCATCGTCTGCGCGCGCCAGCTGGCGCAACCCCTTTCTCAATGCGTCCTGCGGCATCCAATCTTCGGGCAGCCAGCCGCACCCCGGTTGAAGCATACCTTCACGGGCGTCCAAGGACTGACGCGAGACCCAGAACGGATCGATGTCGCGCGGACGTTCATTGCCCATATCCGCAATGTTTAGCGGCGGTAGCTTTGTGTCCGACACATAAAACCCGGCGCCGCGTCGCGCCCGCACAAGCCCTTCCGCAACCAGACGATCATAGGCTTCGACAATTGTTGAGGGCGAGACGTTCATTGCCGTCGCCAACTGTCGGATAGAGGGTAACCTGTCACCGGCGTTTAATGCACGGCTGGCGAGCTTGTCGCGCATGACCTGCATGATGTGTTCGGTCTTGGTCGTCGCTGTGTCTGGCATATGCTCTCCGACCGTATGGTTACCTTTATCCATACAGTTTGGCTTGATTGTATCGGATTGTCCCTGTCTCTCACAATCCGTCTGCCCTATCGAGATAAAAACGAAGGGTGATAGCAATGGATGACAGGCTTGCAGGCTGGGCCAGTGGAATGGTCGGGGTAGCGATCTTCAGCGGTTCGCTTCCTGCCACGCGCGTCGCGGTAGGGCAGTTCGACCCGCTGTTTCTGACATCAGCCCGCGCGGTGATAGCTGCAGGGCTTGCTGGACTATGCTTGGCACTGTTGAAGCAATCGCGACCCTTACGCAGCGATGCCATATCTGTGGTGATCGTTGCTGTGGGCGTTGTTATTGGCTTTCCACTACTGACCGCGCTGGCCCTTCAGAATATGACGGCTGCGCATTCGATCATCTACATTGGACTGCTTCCGGTTTCCACCGCAGTGTTTGGCATGCTGCGAGGCGGGGAAAATCCACGGCCGGCATTTTGGGTGTTCTCGCTGCTTGGTGCGTTCACGGTCGCGGGCTTTGCCGCGTCGCAGGGCGGATCGGGATCAGTTCAGGGCGATCTGCTGATGTTTGCAGCAATCCTGATCTGCGGGCTAGGCTACGCCGAAGGTGCCGCACTTTCACGTCGCTTGGGTGGATGGCAGGTGATCAGCTGGGCGCTGATGCTTTCACTGCCCGTCATGACACTTCTTATGGCGCTGACCATGCCAACAGATCTGAAAAGCGTTACGGTCTCGGGCTGGCTGAGCCTTGGGTACGTGGCGGTGTTCAGCATGCTGGTCGGTTTCGTCTTCTGGTATCGCGGTCTGGCCCTGGGCGGCATAGCGGGAGTGGGGCAACTGCAACTGATGCAGCCATTTCTGGGTCTCGCACTTGCCGGTTTGGTCCTGAAGGAGCCCGTCGCGTCATCCATGATGATCTGTGCCGCGGTGGTGGTGATGTGCGTCGCCGCAACCAAGCGTTTTGCATGAACACGAGACAAGGAGAACCCGATGCAAAGAATCCTACTCGCCCTTCTGGTTTGGACATGTGATCTATTCGCTGTCGACGCGCGAAGCGTGGAGGCGCACCGCCAGAAATGCGATCACACACGCCCGACGCGCACCGGGTAATAAATCGGTACGCGTCAAACTTGGCCCAGGTCCAGCCCACCTGCCCTATCAGGGCTTCAGCATTACTTTCCCTGCACGGCCCGGAGTCAGCGCTGCGGTAACAGCATCCGTCACTTGATCGAGGCCAAAGACTCCGCCCGTTTCCAGCACCAACTGCCCGCCCATCGTGAGGGTCACCAACTCCGTAATCAAACGCGTGCGATCATCGGGGGCCATATCCGCACTGACCCGTGCGCCCCAGAAACCACGCACGGTGATGTGCTTCATGATCAGCGCGCCGGATGACAGCGGCATCGGAGCTCCGGTCGCGGTGCCGAACACGACCAGTTCGCCATCCTGACTCAACAGGTCCACCAGATCTGCGGAAGTGTCACCGCCCACGGAATCGATGGCCGACATCACCCGCCCTTCTCCGATGATAGTGCGGGCTTGTTCGATCCAATCAGCGGCGGAGGTCGACAGCACATTCTCGATACCCGCATCACGCAGGTCCACCGCAGCCTCGTTCCGACGCACGAGGTTCAGCAGGTTGACCCCGCGGGCCTTCGCCAAAACGGTCATGATGCGCCCCACAGCGCCGTTGGCAGCCGTTTGGATGATCCAATCGCCTTTTTCCGCCTTCAGCGTTTCCAGCAGCGAGATCGCCGAAAACGGCATCGCGATAAGTTGTGCGCCCATCTCGTCCGAGATTTGATCCGGCAAGGGCAGCAAAGCTCCGGCAGGTGCGATGAAGTACTCTGCCCAAGTGCCGTGGACACCCGCTACCGCAACGCGTTGACCGATAAGCGACACCTCGACGCCTTCGCCCACGGCTTCGACAATTCCGGCGGCTTCGGACCCGCCGATTGCCCCGGGTAGAGGGGGCTTATAGCCGTAGTTTCCACGGATGGTCCAAAGATCATGGTTATGAATGGGCGACAGGATGGTCTTGATCAGAACCTCACCCGCGGCAGGGGTGGGCGCCGTGACATCACGTGTTTCAAGAACATCTTTGGGTTCGCCAAATCTATCGTGGATTGCAGCTTTCATTGGTCTTTGCCTTTCTGCGCGCCGGATATCAGTCGCGCTTTAGTGTCATTCAGTGTTCTTTCAAGCGGTGCCTGGTCTTGCGAGAGCTTTGATAGAATGGCCGCACCGAGCCATTGAGCATAAAGCCCCCGTGCTGCCGCGTCGGGGTCACCATGTGACATTACGGACCCGTCATTCAGACCTTCGCGCAGGATCGTCGCAAGCCTGGCAATCAACGCGTTGACGCCTTCATCCAACACCTGCCGCAAATCATTGGACAGATCCGCGACCTCCGCCGCAAGCTTCACGACCAGACAGGTGCTGACGAGCCCCGCTTGCCGTTCGTCATCCATCCAGGCTGCGCAGAAAGCGATCAGCTTATCCGCCCCCGTCAAATCCCGCTCAATCAATGCATCCATCCGCGCCAAATAGTCGACAACATAGTCGCGAAGCATTGCGTGGCCGAAAGCCTCTTTCGACGGGAAGTAATAGTAAAACGACCCCTTCGGCACCCCGCTTTCCTTCAGAAGCTCCGACAGGCCAACCCCGCCAAAACCCTTGGCCACGACGAGATGTCGGCCTGTGTCCAGAATCTTCTGCCGGGTCTGATCAGCTTTGCGTGGATATGCCATACAAGGCATTTAGGAAAAATAGACCGATTGTCTAGTAGTCATTCGGTCCATTTTTCGACTTCACTTCTCTGCACTTGATGCGCGCATCCACTGGAGTGGTCGGAAAATCGGGGCCAGCTGAACCATTACGACACCCGCAAGAATGCTCATCGGCAGCCCAAGCCACAGAAAGTCGGCAAGGCGTTACCCCCTGCGTTATCTGCCATCGAGTTCGTCTGATAACCGAAGGAACAGCCACCCTAGTTGATCGTTTCCTTCTTGTACGCATCGCAAGGACGGAGGCGAAGATGAACATCCCGAACAATGCCTGGATTGTCGTACTCGATGGCGAGAAGTTCCTGCTTTTGCGCAACCAAGGCGACCCTGATCTGCCCGATCTGCGCATCATCGCCCATGACGAAATTGAGAACCCGCCAACTGTGGAACAGGGCGTTGAACGCCCCGGCCGGTTTCCCGATGCGGGCCACGGCTACAGCGCGGTTCAGCAAACCGACTGGCATCTTCTCGAAAAGACCGACTTTGCGGCTGACATCAGTGATCGGTTGAAGAAATGGGCGATGCAGAACCGATACAAAGATTTGGTAATCATCGCGGAAGCCCAAACGCTCGGCAGGTTGCGCAAGCAACTGCATCAAGAGGTTTCCATCCGCTTGATCGCTGAGATTGACAAGGATCTGACAAATCTTCCGACCGACAAGCTCGAGCCTGCCATTCTGAAACTTTGCGAAGTCAATGACTGAACGGGAAGGCTTCTTGCGATCTGACAAATGGTGAATCGTCAGCCGCAGATCATAATGGGCGGGCAATTTCGGAACTCAGCGCGCTGCCCGGAGGTTGATGATCGAGGAGATATGCAGATGAGTTTTCGCAAGGACCGGATTTCCAGACCTATCCATAGGTGGGCCCGCGAGGCGTTACCGCGCCTGTCGGCAACAGAAGCAGAAGCGATCAATTCCGGCGAGATTTGGCTGGAGGCCGATCTTTTTTCCGGGCACCCCGATTGGGAACGTCAGCAGGCGGTAAAGGCACCGGAACTCTCCACACAGGAACAACAATTCATCGACGGCCCGTGCCGCGATTTCTGTCGGATGCTCGATGAATGGCAGATCAACCAGTGTGATGGGGATTTACCCAAAGAAGCGTGGGACTACCTGCGCGCCAACGGTTTTTTCGGCATGATTATCCCGAAAGAACATGGCGGGCTAGGGTTTTCCGCCTACGCGCACTCCGAGGTCATTCGATACATTTCTGCGCACTCGGTCGCGGGCGCGGTTACTGTGATGGTCCCCAATTCACTAGGGCCGGGGGAACTGATCCATCAGTTCGGGACTAATGAGCAGAAAGAGTATTGGCTCCCGCGCCTTGCCTCGGGCAAGGATCTGCCGGCATTTGGGCTGACCAGCGAGGACGCGGGCTCTGACGCATCCGCGATGCGCGACGAAGGGATTGTCTGCCGCGGCGACTGGAATGGCGAAGAGGTTCTCGGAATTCGCCTGAGTTGGGCCAAACGCTACATCACACTGGCACCGATCTGCACCGTACTCGGTCTGGCATTCAAGCTGCGCGATCCTGACGGATTGCTGGGCGACGACGAAGAGATCGGCATCACATGCGCACTTGTGCCAACCGACCTGCCCGGAATCGAAACGGGACGGCGGCATTTGCCGTCGGGCTCCATGTTCATGAACGGGCCGACCACAGGTAAGGATGTGTTCATTCCGCTCGATCACGTCATCGGCGGGCGGGACTATGCCGGGCGTGGGTGGATGATGCTGATGTCGGCGCTCGCCGCAGGGCGCGGTATATCTCTGCCTTCACTGTCGACCGCAGCAATTGCGGTGTGCGCCCATACAACGGGGGCCTACTCTCGCATCCGCGAACAATTCGGGCTGCCTATCGGATTGTTCGGCGGCGTTCAGGAACCCATGGCCCGCATCGCCGCTAGCGCTTACGCAATTGACGCCGCACGACGCCTGACCTGCGCGGGGCTCGACGAAGGCCGAAAATTGGCTGTGATCTCCGCGATCATGAAGTACCACGCCACCAATCGAATGCGGGAGGCAGTAAACGACGCGATGGATGTGCATTCGGGCAAGGCCGTGATCGACGGCCCCTCGAATTACCTCCAACCGATCTACCGCGCCCTTCCCATTGGAATCACCGTCGAAGGCGCAAACATCGTCACCCGCAACCTGATCATCTTTGGGCAAGGCGCGATCCGAGCACATCCCCATCTGCTGGATGAGATACGCGCGCTGGAAGAACCCGACCAGGAAAAGTCGCTCGAGGCCTTTGACGAGCATTTCTGGAAGCATGTCAGCCACACTACGAAGACATTCTTTGCCGCCACAACGCGCGCATGGTTCGGCACGGGCACCGCGCCGACAAATGCCGGGGAGTTGCGTCCAATCTACAAGCGATTGTCGCGCTGGTCCGCCGCCTTCGCGATCACGAGCGATTTCGCTTTCCTGACACTCGGAGGCGCGTTGAAACGGAAGGAAATGATCTCGGCGCGGCTGGGCGATGCGCTGTCAGAACTTTATATCCTATCCGCCGTCCTTAAACGTTGGGAAGACGAAGGTCGCAACAGCACCGATCTGCCCCTGGTCCAATATTCGGCAGAGCTTGCGTTTTCGCGCGTGGCGCGCGCGCTCGACGAAACAATCGCCAATTTCCCGGCAGCCTGGGCACGCTGGCTCCTGCGCGCCAAGCTGCGTCCCGGTCATCACGCGCGCGGGCCCTCGGACGATCTGACCGAAGCCTGCGCAAAGCTGATCTTCGAACCGAGCCCCACGCGCGACCGATTGATCGGGCGATTGCCCGAGCCGACACCCGGGAACGGCATTGCCTCGCTCAATGATGCGTTCATACAGGTGATCAACGCCGCGCCGTTGACCAAGCGGCTGCGCGACATCAAGAAATCGCCGCACGAAGCGCTTGCAGCAGGTGTGCTGACTCAAACCGAGTTCGACCAACTGGCACAGATGCGCGACGCGGTTCAGCGCGTGATCGCGGTGGACGCTTTCAGCGCCAAGGAACTGACCCGTTACTTCCCCGATCTTGACCCGAACGCTCATGATAATTCCGGTCAGCAGGAGGCCGCCGAATGACCACAGCCGACATGCAGCATCCCGTCTATCTCGTGGATGGCGCACGCACGCCTTTCCTGAAAGCACGTGGCAAGCCTGGCCCGTTCACACCCGTCGATCTGGCAGTGCAATGCGGACGTCCACTGCTGATGCGACAACCGATCCCGCGAGACGCCTATGATCTGGTGATCCTGGGATGCGTGAATGTCGTTCAGGACGAGATGAATCCCGCCCGCGTGGCCGCATTGCGGTTGGGAATGGGCAACGATCAGGTAGCCTTCACTGTCCAGATCAACTGCGGATCCGGCATGCAGTCAATCGACACCGGCTATCGCTATATCCGCGACGGCAGCCACGATTTGATCTTCGCGGGTGGCACCGAAGCGCTGTCACATGCACCGCTCGTCTTCCGACAGGAAGCCGTCGAATGGTTTGGTAATCTTGCCCGCGCCAAGGGACCGGTTGCCAAAGCGAAGGCGGCAGCGGCGACGAGACCGGCTTACTTTTCTCCCGTCATCGGACTGGAGCGCGGTCTCACCGACCCAATCACGGAGTTGAACATGGGGCAAACGGCTGAGGTCCTGGCCCACCGTTTCAGTATCGATCGCAAGACCGCCGATGCCTATGCCGTGGACAGCCACCAACGACTGGATCGCGCGCAGGAAGAAGGGCGACTCGACAATGAAGTCCTGCCTGCCTTCGACCGAGACGGTCACGTGTACGGCAAGGATGATGGGGTCCGGCCGGACAGTTCACTCGACAAGCTCGCGAAACTCGCACCCGCATTCGAAAAGCCGTATGGGAAGGTCACCGCAGGCAACTCTTCGCAGATCTCCGACGGCGCGTCTTGGGTGATCCTGGCATCCGAAGCAGCAGTCGAAAAGCATGACCTTGCACCCATCGCCCGCATCGTGGACAGCGAATGGACCGCGCTCGACCCGGCGATCATGGGGCTCGGCCCAGTGATGTCCTCAACGCCGCTGGTTATCCGAAACGGTCTGTCCTGCAACGACATTGACCTGTGGGAGCTTAACGAGGCCTTCGCAGCGCAGGTGCTGGCCTGCCTCGCCGCTTGGCAGGACGCAGAATTCTGCAACGACGTGTTGGGGCTGGGCACACCTTTCGGCATGATCGACCGCGACCGGCTGAACGTGGATGGCGGAGCTATCTCACTCGGGCACCCGGTCGGCACAAGCGGGAACCGGATCGTCCTGCACCTTGCAAACTCCCTGAGACGACAGGGCAAGACCCGAGGCATCGCCACCGAATGCATCGGTGGAGGCCAGGGTGGCGCCATGCTTCTGGAGGCTGTGCAATGAACACTATCACACCCGATCAGATGACCAAGGCCTCCCATGCGACCGGCGCGCGGAATTGGCGTCAGGAAACCCATGGAAGCGGCATAACCTGGCTCTGGCTCGACTGCGAAGGGACGGGTACCAATGTGATCTCGGAGGCCGTGCTGCGCGAACTGGACATGATCTTGGATCGCATGACGCAGGATCTGCCGAAAGCGTTGGTTATCCGCTCCGCCAAAACCAAAGACTTCGCTGCAGGTGCCGATATCGACGGATTTGCCTCGCTTCAGCGTGAAGATACTCTTGATTTGCTAAGTCAGGGACATGCGGTGCTCGACAAGATGTCAGGCCTGGCCTTCCCAACTATCGCGGTCATTGACGGAGCGGCCCTTGGCGGCGGATTCGAACTGGCGCTCGCTTACGACCATCGTATCGGGGTCGAAGGTGCCAGCGTCGGCTTCCCGGAAATCCAGCTCGGGTTACACCCCGGGCTTGGCGGCACCTTCCGGCTTACCAGCCTGATAGACCCGGTGCAGGCCATGAAGCTCATGTTGACGGGAAAAACGGCCCATACGGAAAAGGCCAAGTCACTTGGGATCTTCGACGCCGTTGTTCCTGATCGCCATATAGATTCCGCCGTCCTTGCCGCCGCCCATGGTGACATGCAACCCCACCGGTCTGGCCTGAAAGCCGCCGCTTTCACTACACGACCGGCCCGCAGCCTTGCTGGTAACAAGATGCGCAGCGAAAGTGAAAAGCGGGCACCAAGAAAGCACTACCCCGCCCCATTCGCCTTAATCGATCTTTGGGAGAACCATGGCGGCGATACCAAGAAAATGCAGGACGCCGAAATCGCTTCCTTCGCAACGCTCCTGGAAAGCGCAACGGCGCAGAACCTGATCCGCATCTTCTTCCTGCGCCGTGATCTGAAGAAGGCATCGCGCGGAGACGCCAACATCAGGCACGTCCACGTGATCGGTGCAGGCACCATGGGCGCGGAAATCGCGGCGTGGTGCGCGCTGAAGGGCAAACCCGTCACCTTGCAGGATGTCGATCTAAAACCACTTGGCGAAGCAGTTCAAACCGCTCAGAAGGTATTCGAAGCACGGCATCTGTCGGAGATTGAGGCACGCGACGCACATGATCGCATGATGCCGGACCCCTCTGGCTTGGGTGTCGCAAGGGCCGATCTGATAATTGAGGCCGCCCCGGAGCACCCTGAACTGAAAGAACAAATCTACGCCGGTCTGAAGACCAGTCTCAAGCGCGACGCAATCCTTGCGACCAACACTTCGAGCCTTCAACTCGAAACACTCGCTGCGTCCGCGCCGGTCGCGAACCGTTTCGCAGGGCTACATTTCTTCAACCCTGCCTCGAAGATGATGCTGGTGGAGGTTGTCTCGCACAAGGGCACCGACCCTGAAGTCACAGATCGTCTCGCCAGTTTCGTCGAAGGGATCGGCAAACTGGCCGTCGAGGTGAACGACTACCCCGGATTCCTAGTGAACCGGATTCTGACCCCCTACCTGATGGAAGCGATGGTTCTGTTGGACGAAGGTAACTCCAAGGAGGAAATCGATCACGCCGCACTCGACTTCGGGATGCCTATGGGTCCGCTGACCCTGGCCGATCAGATTGGTCTGGATGTGTGTCTCCATGTCGGCGACAGCCTGCGCGCCAATCTGGCGAAGCCGATGCCCGAAGCGCCTGAGTGGTTGCTCGACAAGGTGAGAGCCGGTGAAACGGGTAAGAAGGCGAACAAGGGAATTTACGACTGGAGCGACGGCACACCGAACTCTGAAAATGAAAGCCTGAAGATCAGCGAAGACATGATTGACCGCCTGATCCTGCCGATGTGCGACGCAGCCGTCGAATGCCTGCGCATGGGGGTCGTTCAGGACCGCGACACCGTAGATGCGGCAATGATTCTAGGGACCGGCTGGGCCCCATTTCGCGGCGGCCCGATGCACTACGCCCACATACGCGGCGAAACGGAAATCCGCGACCGGCTAAACACGTTGGCAAAGCGTTTTGGCGACCGCTTCTCTCCGGATGCCGGCTGGAAGGACTTCACCTGACGAAACGCGTTCAGATCGTTCGAAAAGCGACATGATGGTTTGGCGGCAGCAGGTCGGCATGCTTGTTTGTGCCAGCCAATTGACAGTTGACGCGATCCACAGTCGAAGTGCCTGAACACGAGGACCACCGAGATTCTCGCGTCAACTCTTGTGGGATAGAACATTCAGGAGCTTGCCAGTAGGGTCGAACAGATAGAAGCGGCGGACACCCCAAGGCTCGTCAGTCAGTTCATACTCGATGGCATGACCAAGGTCCTTAGCTCGTCGATAAACCGTATCCACGTCTTCTACTTCAATCGACAGATCGGGGACCGGGGTACCGGAACCTCCCTCAGAGGCGATGGCAACTTGGGTCAGTGCAGTTTCACCTGACGCCAGCGTCACGATCCATTCCAGATCCATGACAACGTTCAGGTCGAACAGGTCAGCGTAGAACTGTTTTACCGGGACAACAGAGTTCGCCGCAATATTGGACACGATCCTCTTTACGCTCATGTATCGTCTTCCTTAACAGCGCCCGCGCGTCATCAACCAATCTACATGTGGGTATCACCTTGCTTGCGAGCCGTCGCGAAGGCGCAGTTCCATGCTGTCATATGCAAATCATTCGTCTTAGCCACCGAAGACTCTGCACAAACCGTCCGGCAACCGCTCTCGTGGTGCTTCACCCAAATTCTTCTAGTTCATTCAGCCAACTCTGTTTGGCGCAGGGTGCGGAGGCAGGTCTTGATCTCCCGGTGCCCCATGACAACAGAACCGCGGTCATGGGGCTGGTTCCTGCGCAGATCAGTTGATTTCCTGATCGCGCATTGCATTGATGTCCTCTTCTGCCTTGGCAACGGCGTCCTGAAGCGCGCTGAAGGCCGCTTCGCCGCCATCCACGTTTTCCTTGAACCAATCATAGATAGGCGCGGCAGCTTCGGCGAAGGCGTCTTTCTCTTCCGGTGTCGGAACATACAGATCGCCGCCATTGGCCACGAAGTCTTCATACGCCTGAATGGATTTGCGTTTGGGGCTGGCAAACGTCGCCTGTTGCAGCGCGTAAAAGCCATCCACCACCACGCGGCGCAGGTCTTCGGGCAGTGCCATGAAGCTGTCGTTGGACATCCACCAGTAAGCTGCCATGTAGGCATGCCCGTCCAGCGTCAGATACTTCAGCCCTGCATCCGGAAACTTCATACTCATGATGTCGGTGATGCCGTTTTTCGTGCCCTCGACTACACCGGTTTGCAGCGACGTGAACAGCTCTGGCCACGGGATCGGCGTGGGCGATGCACCCAGCGTAGTCACCAACTCCTGCGGAAGATCGGCAACGACGGTGCGGATCTTCATGCCGTCCAGATCGGCAGGTGTCTGCACCCGCTTCTGAGTGTTGGCGAAGTTGCGCCAGCCGCCAGTGTTGCCGATGGTCATCAGCCGGATCTTGTCGCCGCTGTCTTCCAGCGCCATGTCGCGAATGGTCTTGGTGAATGTGCCGGGCAATGCCGCTTCGGCGGTCCGGTCGTCCTTCATCAGATAGGGCAGGTCCAGAACCTGCACGTAGGGGAAGATCCCCGCCGCACCGCCGGATGTCGTCTGGTAGATGTCGATCGATCCGTCCGCGATGCCTTGTAGACATTCCGCCCCGTTGGAACACAGCTGCGTACCCATGTAGATTTCGACCGCGATCGCGCCATTAGATGCGCTTTCGACGTAGTTCTTGAAAACGACCAGACCGTCATAATCCTCGTCGTTCTCGTTGGAGTTCGCCGTCGCGCGCAGCGTAATGTCTTGCGCGACCGCCTGACCGGCTGCGCCGAACATCGCGGCCAGCGTCAGTGAGATGAGTGTTGTCTTGAGCATGTAAGCCTCCCTTTGGTTGATTGTCTCAAGTCAGTTCGCAAATCCGGTAAGCTGCGGGATCGTCATCGATAATGCCGGAATATAGGTCACCAGGAAAATCACGAGGATTTCCATCGCCAGGAACGGCAGAATAGCACGGGAAATCGTCTCGACCCGTTCGCCGGAAACCGAAGAGGCCACGAAAAGCACCAGCCCCATGGGCGGAGTTGCCAGCCCGACAGTGAGGTTAACGCTCATAATGATCGCGAAATGGATCGGGTCGATGCCCAGATCGGTAAAGACGGGACCAAGCACCGGACCGAGGATAATGATCGCGGGGCCGGCATCCAGAAACATTCCCACAATGAACAGCAGCAGGTTGATCAGGAACAGCAGGATCAACGGGTTCTCGGACAGGCCGAGAATGATGTCGGCCAATATCTGTGGCGCGTGACTGAGGCTGACTACTGTCTTGAAGGCCATCGCGGCACCGACCAGCAAAAGCACGACTGCCGACGTCGCTGCCGAACGCGACAGAACATCGGGCAGGTCCGATAGCTTCAGTGTCCGCATGATGAACAGGCCGATGATGATCGCATAGGCCACGGCAATGGCGGCGGCTTCTGTCGGGGTGAATATACCAAGAAGGATGCCGCCCATGATGATCACGGGGGTCATCAGCGGGAAGAAGGCTTTCAGGCTGGCCTGACCGCGTTCGTTCCATGTGGTCTTGGCGCTGGCCACTGGAAAATCATACCTGTTCGCCATGAAACGGACCATCAGCATCAGCGACAGGCCAACCATGACCCCGGGGACGATCCCCGCCAGAAACAGCGCGGCAACGCTTTCGCCCATCACATAAGCGTAGATGATCATGATGCCGGATGGCGGGATGATCGGCCCAATGACCGATGATGCAGCCGTGATAGCGGCGGCAAAACGGCGGGTGTAGCCCTGCTTTTCCATTGCCGGGATCAGCATGGATCCAAGCGCCGAGGTGTCCGCAACCGCAGACCCTGACAGCCCAGCGAACAGCATGGACGACAGGATATTCACATGCGCCAGGCCACCGCGCAGATGGCCCATCATCGCCTGAGAGAATTCAACCAGCCGCAGCGTGATGCCGCCACGGTTCATCAACTCGCCCGCCAGCATGAAGAACGGAATGGCCATCAATGGGAAACTGTCGATGCCGTTGTAGACATTGCGGTAAAGCAGCGCGACATCGCGCTCCTGTCCGTTCAGCCAAAGCAAAAGGCCGGGCGCGGCGAGCAGCGCGAAGAAGACCGGTAGGCCGATCAGCAGAAGCAACAGAAAAAGAGGCAGAAACCAGATCAGCATCACTCGGCTTCCGCAATCGTCATGACAGGGAGAGGGTCAAGCCCTTCGTCCCGCCCCATTACCTTCAACACGCTGCGCAGGATCAATTCGATATTCACGACAGCAAGCATTGCGAACCCGACGAATAGCGACATGTACATCCATGCCAGCTTGATCTTCACCGCCTTCATACCGATCAGCCCCAAAGGCAATTTCAGTGAAGACGAGTTGAACAGCCAGCCCGATTGCACGTGTTTCCAGCCAAATTGAAGCGCCATCCCCAGCACGGCCAGCGCGATTAGCAGCAGGAGCAATGACAAAACTGCGCCCACGCGCCGCGGCAGAGCAAATTCCAGCAGGTCGATGGAAACAAAGGCACCTCGGCGATATGCGGCGGGGGCGGCCAAGCCTGTCATCCAGAGCATCAGAAACCGCGCCGCTTCTTCGGGCCAAGGCAGGGCGCTGTTCAGTACATAGCGAAAGAATACCTGAACGAGGATCGCAACAACCATCAAAGTGATCGCCACCGCCGCCAATGACGTTCCGATCCACAAGACACGCGTATTCAACCGCTGTAGAACATTAGCGACGCGCAACAAAATCAGACCCATCTGTCCTCCCTGCATGGGCTTTCATAGACGCAAACTCTCGCTCGCGCTTCAAGAACTCTCTGGTCTTTCCTTTGTAGAACAGAAGGGGTCGCCCGTCCCGGTCAATGCGGCTTTGCATCTTACCGACGACAACGGGCTGGACAATACGGCTAAGCTCAAGGTCTAACCCAAGCTTGACGCGTTCCATTAGCGACGTTCTCCGTTCCCCAAAGGTGTCGCGGGTGTTTGGGCGGGCACGCGTCCATATTCATGCGGCAGTGAACACGTATCGAGATGCGGCATCACCAGCCGACCGACATGTTCACATTCTTCGATATGCGGGTAGCCGGACAAGATGAAGGCCCGAATGCCCATTTTCCTGTAGTTTTCCAGTTCACCGAGCACTTGATCGGCGGACCCCACCAGCGCCGCACCGCAACCCGACCGCGCACGGCCAACCCCGGTCCAAAGATGCGGCTCGATGAAGCCTTCCATATCGGCCAGTTCACGGTTCTTCGTCTGATACGAAACCCCCAGCGAAGTGGAATCGAGCGCTCGGCTCCGAACGGCCATACCCGCCTCATCATCCAGTTTCGACACCAGTTCCCGCGCATAGTCGCGGGCTTCTGCCTCGGTATCCCGAACGATCACATGACAGCGCAAGCCGTAATCCAGTGTCCGGTTGTAGTTCTCGGCAACCGCGTTCACTGCCTTCATGCGCCCGGCCAGGTCTTCCTTGGTTTCGGGCCACATCAGATATACGTCGCAATGCTGTCCGCACAGTTCCAGCGCCGCAGGGCTGTAGCCGCCGAAGTAAAGAAGCGGGCCGCCATTTTGCTGATATGGCTTGGCCGGGGCCGTCGGCAGCCCTTCGAGACTATAGACCTCGCCCGTGTAGTTGATCTCGTCCTGGGTCCAGGCCTGTTTCAGGATCTCGACCACTTCACGCGAGCGTTGATAACGATAGGCGCTTTCCGCTTTCTCGCCGGGAAAGTCGGAGGAGATGATGTTGACCGTCAACCGCCCCTGCAACATGTGATCGAGCGTGGCGATGGTCCGCGCCAGCATGATGGGCTGCATCTCGCCACAACGCACAGCGGCCAGCAAGTTGATCTTGTCGGTGATCGGCGCGCAACCGGCAACGAAACTCAGGGTATCCTGACCGACTTGATACGAGGACGGGCAAAGGATGTTGCGAAAGCCCCGCGCCTCAGCAGTTCTGACGATGTCAGAACAATGCTCCCAGCTTGATCGCAGCCCGCCTTCGGGCACCCCTAGATGACGGTAGTCATCGGAACAAAGCGCCGCAAACCATGAGACTTCTGCCGATTTAAGGTCTTCCGACGTTACTGGAACGACGCTCATGCAAGGCTCTCCCTATCCGAATTTTTTCTTGCGTAGCAGCGTCTTTGATGTAGCTCAATAATGGATCATTTTGCTGGACGTCATGTGATTATGGAAACGAACTCGGCACTGCCTCTCTATATTCAGCTCAGCGAGTTGATAGCGCGGGAAATTGCTGCGGGCCATATTCTGGATGGCGAAAGGCTACCTCCCGAACGTGAAATGGCCGCGGCTATGAATACCTCGGTCGGGACACTCCGAAAGGCTCTGGCGGAGCTTACGAAGCAGGGCCTACTGGAGCGCCGGCAGGGATCGGGCAATTACGTTCGCGCCAACGTCCGGGCCCAGAACGTCTATGCGTTTTTCCGGATAGAGCTGTTGAAAGGCGGCGGGCTCCCGACGGCCAAACTGATTTCAGTCGAGCGTATGAGAAAGCCATCCGACTTCCCTGATTTTGGCGACTCCGACGAGGGGCACCGAATCCGACGGCTGCGCTTTCTTAACAATGCTCCCTGCGTGATGGAGGAAATCTGGCTGGATGGTGCGGTTGCTGCCGATATCGTGACAGAGGACATGTCGGAATCGCTTTACCTGTTTTACAAGGAACGACTCGGTCTGTGGATCACCCATGTCGAAGATGCCGTCTCCGTCGGACAAGTACCTGATTGGCGACCCGATGGGTTTGCACCAAGCGCCGGCAGCACCACCGGCTATTTCGAGCGCATCGGCTATTCACAACAGAACAAACGAGTCGAGTTCTCACGCAACTGGTTCGACCCAGAAAAATCGCGCTACGTCGCAAGGATCAGATAGGAATACAATGGGGGAGACAGTCACACGCGGCATCACCGGGTGTGGTATGATGGGGTAGCAACACTTACTCGACTTCAGGCTATTATCCGGCATGCGTAATTGGCAATATACGAGCCGGATGTCGAGATGCGCAACCATCTGAGCTTCCTGGGCTCAACGATCTCGTGGTCATGCCCCCTCTGAACGCAAAATCGTCTTACTAACGCGTTGCTACGGTATACAAAAATAGATCCGCTACCGCACCAGGACCCGACGAAGTTCCCGAAAGGTCAGCAGGTCACCCGGTTGCCCTCAGCGCCATGGCCTATATGCTAGCCGTGTATCCACTATACCGGAGTTGCGGCATCACCCGTCAAAGGGCCACAAAACCGAATAGTCTATCCCGCCAATTTTCGCGGGAAAGTCGGGGAAGGCGCTCTGAACGTGCCAGCCCACTGTCGCTGAGCCATACGCTGCAGCGTTTCCATGTTGGAACGAGCCCTATCAGACCGGGTGCTGCGCTGCGTCGGTATCTCAAATTCAATCATTACCAACAGAGGTTAATATGCGAAATCTAGCATTGGGCGTCGCTTTCGGCGCATTTACGCTTCCCGTAGCGGCACAGGCGCAGGACTGCGGCGACGTCTCCATCACCGAAATGAACTGGGCTTCGGCGTCTATCGTGACCACGGTGGCAAAATTCGTTCTGGAACAAGGCTATGGCTGCACTGTTTCCGTCGTGCCGTCCGACACCGTTCCAGCCGTAACGTCGGTCGCGGAAAATGGCGAGCCGGACATCGTAACAGAACTATGGACCAACTCGACGGGTGAGGTCTATGCCCGCCTGCGCGACGAAGGGAAGCTGCAGGAGGTCGCTCCCGTACTCGAACCCGGCGGTGTTGAAGGCTGGTGGATTCCGACCTATCTGGCCGAAGCGCACCCGGAACTGACCACTATCGACGGCATCAAGGCGAACCCCGAACTGGTCGGTGGACGTTTTAACAACTGCCCTGACGGCTGGGGCTGCCGCGTTGTAAATGACAACCTCATCCCGGCACTCGATCTAGAAGGTGCGGGCCTCGAGATTTTCAATCACGGTTCGGGTGAAACGCTGGCCACATCTATGGCTTCGGCTGTGCAGGACGAAGAACCTTGGTTCGGGTACTACTGGGGGCCGACCGTGCCGCTGGGCAAGTTTGACATGACCAAGGTCGATATCGGCGAGTATGATGAAGCCGCCCATGAAGCCAACCAAACCCCGGACAACCCTGATCCGCAGCCATCAGGATTTCCGGCCGCGCCGGTCGTAACTGCCGTGACCAATGATCTGGCAGAGCGTGAACCCGAAGTCGTCGAGTTCCTCGGCAAGATGACCTTCCCGACGGACACGATCAGCACGTTGCTGGCCTGGCAGGACGAAAACAATGCGTCTGCCGAAGAAGCAGCCGTGCATTTCCTGACCGGCAACGCCGATCTGTGGTCAGGCTGGCTGAACGACGCGGCTGCTGAAAAGCTGTCCGGCGTTCTTCAGTAACGACACGGAATGAGTGCGGGCGGGCTCTACTGGGCCCGCCCGATTCTTTTATAGATTTTACGGGCATGATTGCCCGAGGGGATAAACCAAATGGCAACCTATGACGGCGTATTCGACGCGCTGGGTCTGCGCGACTGGTGCGATGCGAGCGCAAGCAGCGCTCCGATGTCTATGGCAGATCTGCTCAAGCAAACCGGGCCGGACGATGGCGGGTCATTGTGGGATCTTCCGTTTCCGTCTCTGGACGCGCTGAACGAAGCCTGCGGCAAGATCCCGCAATCGCGAGACCTTACCCTTGGCCTCGAAAACGGCTTTCTGTCGATCAAGGACAGCTTGCAGGTTGTGCTAGATCCGCTGACACAACCGCTTAGCTGGATGTTGAACGGGGCGTTGAACTTTGTGGATGCCACGCCGTGGTGGATCGTCCTACCTTTGCTTCTGCTGGTGACGTGGCTCGTGGCGCGGTCGCTGAAGCTGGTTGTGTTTGTCGCGCTGTCAGTCGGCTTGCTGGCCTTCATTGACCATTATGGACACGCAATGGACACGCTGGCGATCATATTCGTCTGCGCCTTCATATGCGTACTGTTCGGGATACCCATCGGCATTGCGATGTCCCGCAGCGACCGGATGCAGCGCATTGCGATCCCTATCCTCGACATGCTGCAAACCCTGCCGCCTTTCGTCTACCTGATCCCGCTGATCTTCCTGTTCTCGGTAACCGAGCCGAAACTATATGGCATCGCGATTATTCTTTACGCGATTGTCCCCGTGATCCGCTTGACTGATCTGGGCATAAGACTTGTCGACAAAGACGTAATCGAGGCCGCTGACGCCTTCGGCATGACCGGGCGACAGAAGCTTTTCGGTGTCCAGATACCGCTTGCCTTGCCCAACATCATGGCCGGTGTGAACCAGACGATCATGATGAGCCTTGCGATGGTCGTGATTGCCTCGCTCGTGTCAGCGCCGGGTCTGGGTGTGCTGGTGCTGCGCGGTATCCGCAATCTTGAACTAGGCGTCGGTCTGGTTGCGGGGCTGGGGATCGTGCTCATTGCGATCATCCTCGACCGTGTCACCAAAGCATCACTGGCGCGTATCAACGCCGCGCAGAACCATTGAGGCCGTTCATGAGTAACATCAAGATTTCGATCAAGCACCTCTACAAGATCTTCGGCGATACGCCCGAGGCGGCGCTGCCCCACGTCCGTGATCAGGGTATGACCAAGTCCGATCTGCTGGAACAGCACAATCATGTGCTGGGTCTGTCCAACATCAATGTCGACATGCGCGAAGGTGAAGTGACCGTCATCATGGGACTGTCAGGGTCGGGCAAATCTACGCTGATCCGGCACCTGAACCGCCTGATAGAACCGACCGCCGGAGAAATCCTGTTCGACGACAAGGATGTGTTGGGCTTTGGCGAGGCAGAATTGCGCGCACTGCGCCAGAAGCACATGTCAATGGTGTTCCAGAAGTTTGCCCTTCTACCGCATCGCACGGTTCTGGAGAACGCCGGCATGGCACTTGCCGTACGTGGATTCGACCGCGCAGAATACGAAGATGAAGCCAATAAGTGGCTCGACCGCGTCGGGTTGTCGGGCTACGCTGATCACCACCCGTATCAGTTGTCCGGCGGGATGCAGCAACGCGTGGGAATTGCACGGGCGCTGACCTCGAACTCCGACGTTATGCTGATGGATGAGGCGTTTTCTGCACTCGACCCGCTGATCCGCACCGATATGCAGGATCTGTTGTTGGAACTGCAACAAGAGCTGCACAAGACCATCGTCTTCATCACACACGACCTGGACGAGGCGCTGAAGCTGGCCGACCACCTCGTCATTCTGAACGAGGGTTGCATCGTGCAGCAGGGCGAGCCGCAGAACATCCTGCTGAATCCAGCCGATCCCTACATCGAAGACTTCGTCAGCGACATAAACCGCGCCCGCGTTCTGCGAGTCAGATCGGTCATGGACGAAAGCACCCGCGCACCCGAAAATTGCGCGGGCGAAGTGGATGCCGAGGACACGCTGGAGACCGTGATCGCGCTGTCCGAGGGAGACACGTCCAAGCATTTCCGGGTGCTACGTGATGGCAGGCAGGTGGGCGATCTGGACATGAAAACGCTCGTGCGGGCGCTTGTGCCACGTTCGTCATCTGGTGAATACAGCAAGCATGTCAGGTAACGAAGTCGAGAAAAGTAACACCATACTTGGGTGAGGCGGCATAGTCTCGGGGTGTTTCGAAATACTCGTGCCCGTCGCACTGCTGCGTGGCCATAGTTGAGTTGGAAGCGACCTCTTGCGTTCCGATACGATGCATCGACGCCGGTCAACCTGCACCGCATCCTCGCGATGATGTGACCGATGTTAAGTCACCCGATGCGCTTCGGGGTAAAGACTTGGCAACTTTGATCTCACGGCCGCGATGATCTCGGCTGTACTGCGTACGCATTCGGGGATCGAACAGGACGGTCCGGCAGACTATGCCCAATGCCCGCGAATACAATGATTACCACCGACGAGAAGAAACCAAGCCGCAGACCGCAGTCAGGCAAATACCCGGTCCCAATCGTAATGCTGAATATTCTATGTTTTACAGGAAGATATGGTAGCGGAGGAGGGACTTGAACCCCCGACACAAGGATTATGATTCCTCTGCTCTAACCAACTGAGCTACTCCGCCGAAGAGTGCGCTTTGACTAGACACTGCCCCGCCCCTCGTCAAGTGAAGTTCGTCTTTTTTTTGCCTTTCTGACGTGGAGTAAAATAATCCTCAATCCGACATTGCTTGAACCGACCAAAATTGAAGGAGATGCGCTGACCTGTCCTAAAAGACAGGTAGTCCTTATAC
This sequence comes from Qingshengfaniella alkalisoli, assembly GCF_007855645.1. GTDB lineage: Bacteria > Pseudomonadota > Alphaproteobacteria > Rhodobacterales > Rhodobacteraceae > Qingshengfaniella > Qingshengfaniella alkalisoli. The sequence goes on along the minus strand of NZ_CP042264.1, from coordinate 100,691 downwards.
CGGCACCAAGGCTAGGTCTGCTCAAGGGCGTGTGTCTAAAGTGTGTTGTTAACGAGTACCACACGTCCTTTTCTTTCCCTCGTTCTGGCCGAGCTTGGCACCCCGTAGATGGATGCATGTGGTTGCGGCATCGGCGCATCGCAGCCGATGTCGGGATTGATTTTCCGACATCGAACTATTGGAATCGACGGGATTGTTGGAACCTTCATAAACCAACGATTCGACCCGACCTCGAATTTCCCGAGCCGCGGAAAACACTCCCAGCCCCGCTCAGCTAGTGCCTGGTCTTGTGGGTTGTCCCTCAGAGATCTTCGGTATGGCAACTGCCGCGGAAACCGGAGGTCCCACCCCTGCCCACCTCTTGGGCTGGGAGTTCTGGTCGACTGTTCGTCACGCATCCAGCGCCTTGCGATACCGCAGGTAAATCGTGCCTTCACTTGCCGAAACTCTGGATCTCCAAAAAGGTTCTATAGTCTTCCAGGAGATAGTTTGCCTCGTCAGGATCAAAGGCTGTCAAATTGTCTGCCATTTCAACAGAAAGCACAGCAAGATCATCGCTCCAACCTGCCGCTTTGGCCGCCGCTATTGCGCTGCCCCGTAGCGCCGCGTTCTCATGATCTGGCACGTATATAACGCACCCCGTCGCATCTGCATAAAGCTGCGGCAACCTTCGAAATCTGATATGACCACCGGACATGCGAAGTTCCGAAACTGTCTGTCCCGACTTACGCAGTTCTTGAATCAATTGTTTCAACGCGAGCGCAAGCGCCACGCAACCACGCCAATATGTCCTGCAAAGTTCGTGAAAAGACGTATCCAGCGATAGCCCTATGATTGCACCCCGCGCTAGTGGATCGGCAAGCGGTGAGCGGTTGCCGTGGAAGTCGGGCAAAATGTCGATGCCTTTACCGAAATTGGGGTCATTTTCGAGCACATGATCGATGTATTCGGCGATGCGGTCATGCATATCCCGCGTTGGACTTAGAGCGAATGCCGTGATGATCCGATCCAGCATCGACCCGGTCGCGGATTGGCCGGTTTCGAAAATACTCCGACCCGGCAAAACAGCATCTGGATAGGGACCCCAAAATCCAGCCAGCGCAATCGGTCCGTCACCATACCCCATTACACAGGTTGATGTGCCTGCGACCAGCGCGAGGGCCTCTGGTCTGGCCGGATCCAAGAGCGCCAACGCACCGGCATAGGCATCGACCATACCGGATGCGACCGCACAATTCTCAGTCAGGCCGAGTTCCGCTGCGGCTGCCTTGGACAATTGGCCAACACGATCGCCGACAGCGATCGCCTTCGCTGGCATTCCCGCCTTACACACCATGTCCGGCAGATCTGCGGCTTCAAGGAAATCCGATGGCCATCCTCCGCGATCCACCTGATATCCCCATTTTGCGGACAGCGTACAAACGGAACGCGCGGCATTTCCCGAGGCGCGCCACGTCAGAAAATCGGCAAGATCGAATGCATAGCCCAACACGTCCCAGACCCCCGGGCGCATGTCCTTCAGCCATTTTAGCTTCGGCAGCTGCATTTCGGGCGACAGATTGCCGCCATTGCGGGCGGTCACCGGGTGCCCGAGCGCGCTCATCCACGCCGCCTGTGCCGTGGCCCGGTGATCAAACCATGCCAGCGTGTCGCCCGAACTCTCGCGGTCCGACACTGCAAGAGGCTCTCCCGCCTTGTCCCGAAGAACAAGTGAACATGTCGCGTCGAAGCCGATGGCCGCGATGTCGGCTACGCTGCATGTTGTTGACCTAACAGCCTGCTGAACCGCTTCGCAAACTGCCGCCCACACCTCTTCCGACGCGTATTCGCCCGACCCCGGCGATGGGGACAACAGATCAAGTTCCGCGATGCCAGCGCCCTGCATTGACCCGGAGCGATCAAACACCCCGGCCCGCGCGCTGCGTGTGCCGACATCCACGGCCACCACGAAATCCTGCATCGCTCTCTCCTGCTATGCCAGCAAGGACAGAGCTTCCGGCAAATCCTTCGCATGTTCAACTATTGCGTCAGGATGTTCCCGAAGCGCCGCATCGCGCAGCCGCGCGGGGTATGCGTGCGCGCCACCAGTGAATGCGATAACCGCCATGCCAGCGGCTTTCGCCGCCCGCATGCCAGCTGTGCTGTCTTCAACCACGACGCAGCCCGTTGCCGACACATTCATCTGGCCGGCGGCGTAAAGGAACAGATCCGGTTCCGGCTTGCCTCGCTTCACCATGGTCGCGCTGAATATGTCCGGGTCGAACAGGTCAAAAAGACCCGTCACCGACAGCGACAGACGGATGCGGTCGGGCTGGCTCGAAGAGGCCACACACTGCCTGTGCCAGAGCCTCCCCTGCCCTTCGCGTATCGCGTTGGCCATTCCCGGGACCGGCTGAAGTTCGGCTCGGAACCGAGTGAACAAGCGCTCGCGCATCGTCGCAAGCAGGTCGTCCGTCAGATCGGCACCGTAATCATTTCGTAACATCTGGCCGATGCTCGCCATGGAACGCCCCAGAAAACGCAGATACATTTCGTCCTCGGGGATTTCGACGCCAATGGACCCGATGATCTCGCGCAGGACGTCGATGGAAATCGGCTCGCTGTCCACGAGCACACCGTCGCAATCGAATAGAACGAGATCAACCGTCATCCGTCACCAGATTCCCTTTACGTAGCTTTCAAGCACCGCACGGGTACCATCGGCCCATAACGCGCGAACCGCACGCGAAAATTCGTCCCTGAATGGCGCAGATTGCCCGAGTGAGCCATAGATGTCGTCCATTGCCAGCCACGCTGCCGGGTCCGTCCTGGCCGCGCGCGCAGCTGCAACCAGGCGATCCCAATTGGGGTCATTGGGCGCGATCACAGCGCCGCTTTCGGTTTCGCCATGGCAATAGCGACACCAAAGCGCCGATCCCAGCGCCAGCCCCCGGACATCGCGCCCCTCAGCGATCCGGTCGCGAATGGTCGGAATGATGAATTTCGGCTGCCTGTTCGACCCGTCAAGGCACAGCCGCCGCACCGTGTCGCCGATCTTGGGATTGGCAAAGCGCGTCCGGATGATACGGTAGTAACCGTCCAGATCGGTATCGGGAACCGGCGGCACCTGCGGGATGATCTCGTCGGCCTCGATCTTGTCAAGAAACGCAGCGATCAGCGGATCTTCCATCGCTTCATGCACGAAGTGAATATCCAGCAACCCAGCGGGATAGGCGATGACCGCATGCCCGCCGTTCAGGATGCGGATTTTCATCATCTCATAGGGCGTGACATCAGGAACGAACTGAACACCCACCGCTTCGAGCGCGGGGCGCCCCATCGTGAACTTGTCCTCAAGCACCCACTGGATGAAATCTTCGCAAAACACCGGCCAGCCATCGGAGATCCCGAAGTTTTCCGACGTGATCCGCCTTTCGCGTTCGCCGGTTGCCGGGGTAATCCTGTCCACCATTCCGTTTGGAAATGCCACGTTCTCAACAATCCAGTCCGCCAGTTCCGGATCAATCAGGCGCGCCAGACCCGTCACCGCCTCGAAGCACACGCGCCCGTTATGCGGAAGGTTGTCGCAACTCATGACGGTAAAGGGCGGGATGTCCCGTTCACGGCGGATACGCAGCGCAGTTACGAGCACACCGAACACGGTTCCGGGCCTGTCCCCGGCCACCACATCGGCGACGATCGCGGGATGGCCCGGATCGAAATGCCCGGTTCCCGCATCGACAAAATAGCCGCCCTCCGTGATGGTCAGCGATGCGATCCTGATCTCCGGGCGGCACAGGGCGTCTATGATCGCCCCTGTATCGCCGACGGGCAGGAAGTCGATCATCGGCCCGGTGACGCACGCCGCCTCAACATCCGCGCTTTGTTCGACCACCGTGGTCAGGTAATCCTGCGCCGCAAGCCTTTCGCGCATCGCGGCATCGCCGGGCATGATCCCGGCACCGATGATCGCCCAGTCGTGGTCGCACCCGGTAGAGAACAGCCGGTCAAGATATACCGCCTGATGTGCGCGGTGAAAATTGCCGACCCCGATATGGACGATCCCCGCGCTCAGATCCTCCCGCGCGTAATTCGGGCGGGCGACCTTGTCGGACAGATCATCGAGGGTGGACAGCGATAGTTTGGTTGGCACGGTCTAAGTCCTTGTCGTCAGCTCGGATCAGGCGATTGCCAGCCCTTGCGCGTCGAATTTGTGGATGCGTGCGGGATCGGGGGTCATGAAGACCTTGTCGCCATGCTTGACCGGAAAGTCACCGATGGTGCGGACGATCAACTCCCCATGCTCGCTTTGAACGCGCAAAAACGTGTCGGAACCCAGATGTTCCCCCAGCCCGACGGTCCCGGCCCAGTCGCCCCCGTCCTTCGACATGGTAATATGTTCGGGACGCACACCGATTGTATCCGCCCCGCGCTTGCGCGCTTCGTCCCCGGTGATGAAGTTCATCTTGGGCGAGCCGATGAAACCCGCGACGAACAGGTTCTGCGGATGGTTGTAGAGATCCAGCGGCGATCCGACCTGTTCGATGACGCCTGCTTGCAGGACGACGATCTTGTCGGCCATCGTCATGGCCTCGACCTGATCATGCGTGACATACACCATCGTCGTGTCAAGCTGCTGGTGCAGTTCGGAAATCTCAGCCCGCATATTGACGCGAAGCGCCGCGTCCAGGTTTGAAAGCGGTTCATCGAACAGGAAGGCTGCAGGTTCGCGGACAATCGCGCGGCCAATGGCGACGCGCTGACGCTGCCCACCCGAAAGCTGACCCGGACGATTTTCCAGATAATCAGTGAGGTTCAGAACCTTGGCCGCACCCTCCACCTTGCTGGCGATCTCCGCTTTGTCGGCCCCGGCCATCTTCAGCGGAAAGGCGATGTTCTTGCGTACCGACATATGCGGATAAAGCGCGTAGGACTGGAACACCATCGCCAGGCCGCGACGCGCTGGCGGCAATTCGGTCGCGGGCTGCCCGTCGATTTCGATCTCTCCCGATGTAACGTCCTCCAACCCCGCGATCAGGCGCAGCAGCGTTGACTTGCCGCAGCCTGACGGGCCAACGAACACTACGAACTCGCCGTCGTTGATCTGAAGGTCCAGCGGCGGGATGACCTCCTTGTCACCGAATTTCTTGGTGATCTGTTTCAGCGTGATGCGTCCCATAGATCTTGTCCTTATTTAACCGCGCCGAAGGTCAGGCCGCGCACGAGTTGTTTCTGGCTGAACCAGCCCATCACCATGATCGGCGCAATGGCCATCGTCGAGGCGGCGCTGAGCTTGGCATAGAACAGTCCTTCCGGGCTGGAATAGCTCGCGATGAAGGCCGTCAACGGGGCAGCCTTCGCCGCCGTCAGGTTGAGCGTCCAGAAGGCTTCGTTCCAAGCCAGGATGATGTTCAGAAGAAGGGTCGACGCGATCCCCGGCACGGCCATCGGGGTCAGCACATAGATAATTTCATTACGCAGACTGGCGCCGTCCATGCGCGCCGCTTCAAGGATCTCGCCCGGGATTTCCTTGAAATAAGTGTAAAGCATCCAGACGATGATCGGCAGGTTGATCAGCATCAGCACGATCACCAACCCGATGCGCGTATCCAGAAGGCCGATGTCGCGAAAGATCAGATAGATCGGGATCAACACCCCCACGGGCGGCAGCATCTTGGTGGATAGCATCCACATCAGCACATCCTTGGTGCGCTTGCCCGGCACGAAGGCCATGGCCCATGCGGCGGGAACGGCGATGATCAGTCCAAGCATGGTGGAACCGACCGAGATCACCACCGAATTCATGAAGTGCCGCCCATAGTCCGACCGTTCCTGCACCGCCGCGTAGTTTTCCAGCGTCCAGTCGAAGAACAGGAAGGAGGGAGGGGACGCGACGGCTTCGGCTTCGGTCTTGAAGCTGGTCAGCACTGTCCACAGCACCGGGAAGAACAGCGTCAACGCGATGATCCATGCCAGGGCGGTTACGAAGAGCTTGCGGGATTTCTTGACTTTACGGGCCATGTCACGCGTCCAGGTTCTTGCCGATCATCCGCATCAGGAAGATGGCCACGATGTTTGCGAGGATGATGGCGACCACGCCGCCGGCAGCACCCGTGCCCACGTCGAAGCGCAGCAGCGATTCCGCGTAGACCAGATAGGTCAGGTTGGTTGAAGCGTTACCCGGCCCGCCATTCGTCGTCACCAGGATCTCGGCGAAGACCGAAAGCAGGAAGATCGTTTCGATCAGGATCACGACCGTTCCCGCCCGCGACAGATGGGGTACGATGATATAAAAGAAGCGCGAAAACGGCCCGGCGCCGTCCATCTCGGACGCCTCGATCTGTTCACGGTCCAGCGATTGCAGCGCCGTCAACAGGATCAGCGTCGCGAAAGGCAGCCAGGTCCAGGATACCATCAGCGTGATCGACAGAAGCGGGATCTGGGACAGCCAGTCGATCGGCTCCATCCCAAATACGCCGGCGATATGGGCGAACAAGCCGTTCACGGGGTTCATGAACATGTTCTTGAACACCAGCGCCGATACCGTCGGCATCACGAAGAAGGGCGCAATCGTCAGGATGCGCACCACCCCCTGGCCGAAGAAATCCTGATCCAGCAGCAGCGCCAGAAGAGTCCCGCCGATCACGGTGATCAGCAGAACACCGCCAACCAGAAGCAGCGTGTTGATCAGCGCCGTGGAAAAAGCCGGGTCCGACAGGAAGTAGCGGTAATTTTCGAAACCTGTCCATTCCTCCATGCCCGGCATCAGCAGGTTGAAGCGCAGGAACGAGAAATACAGTGTCATTCCCAGCGGCACGATCATCCAGAGCAGCAACAGGATGACGGCAGGCGATATCATGATCCGGGCTGCGGCCCGTGAGTGCTCGGTCGCCATGATGTGGCTCTCCGGTCAGATCGGTGGTGGGTTAGGTTGCAGGGATGGAGACACCACCCCTGCAACGGGAGCAAAGCAGGAAGGAGAAGCTTTACTTGTCGTGATACCCCGCGCGATCCATCTCGCGCTGGGTTTGTTGCTGCGCGGATTGCAATGCCTGATCCACATCCATCTGACCCGCCAGCGCGGCAGAGAAGATCTGTCCGACCGCCGTACCAATCCCCTGGAATTCCGGGATCGCGACGAACTGCGCCCCGGTATACGGAATTTCCTGTACCGACGGCTTGGTCGTATCGACCGCGTTGATGGAGTTCAGGGTCATTTCGGCAAATGGTGCCTCGGCCTGGTAGTCCACGTTTTCATAAAGCGATGTCCGCGTTCCCGGAGGTGCGGCTGACCAGCCTTCTTCCTGCGCAACAAGTGCGGTGTAGTCCTTGCTGGTCGCCCAGGCCACGAACGCCTTTGCCGCATCCGGCGCGTCCGTCGAAGCGGGAATGGCAAGGTTCCACGACCACAGCCAGTTGCCGTGATTGTCCACGCCTTCCTTGTTCGGGAACTGCGCGAAGCCGACGCTGTCGGCAACGGTGGAATCATCCGCATCCGTCACAAAGCTGGCTGCCACGGTTGCGTCGATCCACATGCCGCATTTGCCTTGCTGGAACAGCGAAAGATTTTCGTTGAACCCGTTCGACGATGCACCCGGTGGGCCGTAATTGTTCATCAGATCCAGATAATCCGTCAGCGTCGCGTTCCATTCCGGGCTGTCGAACTGCGCGTTCCAATCGCCATCAAACCAGCGCGCGCCGTAGCTGTTGGACATCGCCGTGATGAAGGCCATGTTTTCACCCCAGCCCGGCTTCCCGCGCAGGCAGATGCCGTAAATGCCCGCTTCTTCATCGGTCATCGCCTCTGCCGCGGCCTTGATATCAGTCCAAGTCGGCTGGTCGGGCATGTCGATCCCGGCGGCTTCGGCCAGGTCGGTGCGATACATCACCATCGCGCTTTCGCCGTAGAACGGGGCCGCGTAGAGCGTGCCATCTACCGACAGACCACCGGCGATCGCGGGCAGGATGTCGTCAGCATCGTAGCCTTCCGGCATACCTTCAAGCGGCGTCAGCCAGTCCTGTCGCGCCCAGATCGGCACTTCGTAATTGCCGATGGTCAGCACATCGTACTGCCCGCCACCCGTCGCGATGTCGGTTGTCACACGCTGACGCAGGACGTTTTCTTCCAGCGTCACCCATTCGAGCGCGATATCGGGATGCTTCGTGGCGAAGTCCGCGGTCAGCCCTTGCATGCGGATCATGTCGCCATTGTTCACCGTGGCAATCGTCAGCGTGGTGTCCTGCGCCGAAGCGCCGGTCGCCAGCGCCATTGCCGCGCACGCCCCGTACAGGGACTTTGCTTTGAATGTCATGAGATCCTCCCAAACCATCAAGTGGGCATTTGCTATTCTATGGGGCATATATTCACTTCGGAGATGCAATATTGTCAATCAAAAAAGCCGCCGCTTTGCAGCGACGGAGACCATGATCACCTAAACCTTTGTTCTTAATTCTATTCTATTTCAGAAGTGCCAGCGCGGTTGCTTCATCTGTAATCAACTTGCTCACGAGGTTCCCCTTCAAAGCGGCGCGAATTGCTGAAATTTTCTGGTTACCTTTGGCTACGGCAATGACCTTTGACCTGTTCGGAGAGGGCACTGGAGCCGACGCAACGCGTAGATTCGTTGCGCCTTGAATGAATGCGCCTTTCTCGTCGAAGACCCAACCGAGGATTTCTCCAACTACTCCGCTGGCACAGAGGTCATTCGCGTCTTGCACCGTAATGAACCCGTCCTTCACGAGCGGCGCGTTCGGACCCATTTCTCCGATACCGATGAAGGCCACATCTGCATCTTGTGCAAGCCGGAAGGTTGCCCTCACCATTGGCTGGGACTGCAGCATGTCGCGTTCTTCGGGTGAGCTCGCAATCACTGGCAGTGGCACTGGAAAGGTCCGGGCACTGACAATGTCCGCAACACTGAAAATGACGTTGTAATGTGCCGTCGATCCATCCGGCGATATATTACCCGTCAGCGAAACGATCCGATGCTGCGCGCAGTCCAGATGGGGCAGACAGGCCACCGCCGCCCGAAGCGTTCGCCCCGTCCCCAGCGCCATCGTGATCGGCTCCGGGCGTGACAACCAGCTTTCCATGTCATCCGCTGTCGCCTCCGCCACGCCCAGCGTTGCATCGTCAGAGGCCGGGTCGGTCGGCACAACTTCGCTATCCTCAAGATCGAACCGGTCGACAAGTTCACGGGCGAGCGATAGGCAATTCGCGATCGGATGATCGATGCGCACCTTGACCATCCCAGACTGCATCGCTTGCGCTACAAGGCGCTGTGCGGATTGGCGCGACACACCCAGCTTCGACGCAATCTCGTCCTGCGTGTTACCTGCAATATAATAAAGCCAACCCGCCCGCGCGGCGTCATCCAGTCTCTTGGCCTTACCTTGCATACTATCTCCTGATGGCCAGAATGGCGCACATTATGTACTGCTCTCTTGGATAATCCCTGCTCTCATTAACATAAAGACAGCGATAGCGGATCGGAATACAAGCGCGATCGTCTCCGCATAGTCAGGTTAAACGGCCAAGAAGCCACCGTCGACCGGAAGCACTGCTCCCGTCATCATCTTGGAATCCTCTGAAAGGAGCATCGCGATGCTCTCGGCGATGTCTTCTGCATCCGCAAATCGTTCCAGAGGGTGGCGCACCATCATAGGCTCGGACTTCGTTGGGTCCGCCCATGCGGCCGCGGCAAGTTCAGTCAGTGTGATCGTAGGGGCCACGCAGTTCACCCGAATCCCGTGCGGACCGAGTTCTTTGGCCATCACCCGGCTTGCGCCTTCGAGACCAGCTTTCGAAGCGGCGTATGATAGGTGATCCGGAAACCCCCGATGACCTGCGATCGATGTGATGTTTACGATGGCTCCGCCGCCACCCGCCGCCATTCGCATGCGTGCGAATTCCTGACAGGTAATCAGCGCTGCGCGCAAATTGACGCCCATGACCGCCTCATAACCATCATCAGTCAGGTCGAAAACAGATTCCAATATATTGACACCCGCGGAATTGATAAGAAAGTCGGCGCGTCCGGCATCCGCCATCGCCGCGCGAGTGGCCGCAACGTCCGCAAGATCAACTTGTATTCCGCGACTTCCGATCTCCGAGTAGAGCGTGTCGAGATCTGCCCGGGTGCGTGTCAATGCCACAACATTTGCACCACGGGCGGCCATGATATGCGCGCAGGCTCGACCTATGCCTTTGCCCGCGCCGGTGATGATAACTGTCTTGTCCGAAAACTGCATGAATTTCTTCCTTTGATTGAGCCGCAGCCCGATCCTCAGTTGGCACTTGCCTGTATCTACCCGCGCATTTCGCGAGCGAACTCGTGGAACGAACGCAAGGAATGCATCATAACGAGCCGCGTCAAGCGTTACCGATACCCCGGTCGCAGGCATGCGTCTGACGGAAACTCGCGACAAAGAGCGCCGAAAGCTTATCTCGTCTCTGTTACACTCGCAGCCTCGCAATCACTGTACAGGCCTTCCAATCGGCAGGGTCAATACCACCTGCCGCCACCAGATCACAGATCGACTGACAGACCGCATCCCAGAGGGGAGGAGACGGGGCGCCGCCACAAGGTTCACATCCGCTCGAAAGCGGTAGGCATGATGATGACGTCACGCACCGTCACTCCACGCTTGCGCGTCAACATGAATTCCAGCGCCTCGGCGACCTCTTCGGGATCCATCAGCGCGCCGGCTTCCTTGGCCTTGCGCAGGTTTTCTTCGGGCCAATCGGCCAGCAGTGCGGAAATCACCGGTCCGGGTGACACTTGTGCCACTTTCACGCCGTAGGGGATCATCTGTCGCCGCACGCCCTGCATGAAGCTGGTGATCGCCCATTTCGACGCGGAATAGACCGGCTCCCATTCCGCAGGAAAATGGCCCGCGATGGAGTTGGTCACAACGATATCGCCCGTCTTGCGTTCCATCATATGCGGAATGACGGCGTTGATGTTCTTCATCACCGCGTTGACATTCAGGTTCACCATCCGGTCAATGCTTTCCGGATCTGTGTCCCATATATCGCCACCGATGTAGCTGCCTGCGTTGCAGTAGAGAATGTCGATATGCCCGACCTTTTCGAGGATCTCCGGGACCATCGCGTTGCAGCTGTCGAAGTCCAGCAGATCGGTCACCTGCGGCACGGCATTGTCGCCGAGCCTGGCAACCAGGGTATCGAGAGCGGCGGTATCACGGTCCACCATGACAACCTTGCAGCCACTTTTCAAAAGCATCTCGACGGCGGCAAGGCCGATACCCGAAGCGGCACCCGTGACGACGGCGACCTTGCCAGTAAGCGTTTCAGACATTCACATTTCTCCATGGTTTACCGTGCATGCGTCGGTGCATGCTGGGATCGATTGCACCTCGCGGGCTATGTCGATGGTCAGCAGAATGGTAAGCTCTTCGATGACATCCGAAAGATAAGGGGTGATCTTTATTGGATTCAAACCGTTATTCAGGTCTCCAAGCAAGACCGTACCATTCAAAGTTTCCACGATCAGGCCCTTATGCCCACGATTGCGGTGTCGCCTAGCGTAACCGCAGCGACGGCATCCTGTCAGGCCAACACCCGCATCGGCCCAACCGGACCTGCGCATGCTAGTCGGGCATCCGGATTTGAAGCTTCACATCCGTTTCGCGCGCTTCCACGGCCCGGTCGAACCCGGCAATGCTGTCCTCGAACGGAATAGTTCCGGAAACAAGGGGCCTAAGATCCACCTTTCCGGACGCCATCAGCGCAATCGCCCGGTCATAGACATTGGCGTAGCGGAATACCGTCTCCAGCCGCAATTCCTTCGCCTGAAGTCCAACGATATCCACCGGAACGGGATCGACGGGCATCCCTACAAGCACGATCGCACCTCCGGGGCGGGCCAACTCATGCATTCCAAGTACCGCCGGTGCAGCGCCCGAACATTCGAACACGATATCTGCACCCCAGCCATCCGTTGCTTCCGCGACAGACTGTGCTGCGCTCTTGTCGCGGATGTTGACTGTATCGATCCCGTCATACGCACCGATGATGTCCAGCTTGGGTTGCGCCAAGTCCGTCACGATTACCTTCGCACAACCACCGGCCAAAGCCGCCAGAGCGACCATCATGCCGATGGGGCCTGCGCCCGAAACGACACCAATATCACCCGGTTGAATCCGGGCGCGAAGGGCTGCTTGCATACCGATCGCAAAAGGTTCCACCATGGCCCCCTCGGCAAAGCTGACGCTCTCCGGAAGCTTGTAGGTGAAGCTCGCGGGATGGATCACCTCCGACGTAAGGCAGCCATGCACTGGCGGGGTCGCCCAAAAGCGCACGGCGGGGTCGACGTTGTAGATCCCGAGCTTGCTGGCCCGGCTGTCCGTATCGGGAATTCCTGGCTCCATGCAAACGCGATCTCCGAGCTTAAGATCCGACACTTCGTCACCGCAAGCGACGACCGTACCTGCAGCCTCGTGTCCAAGCACCATCGGCTCTTTCACGACGAAATGCCCGATTTTGCCATGTGTATAGTAATGAACATCCGACCCGCAGATCCCAACCGTATGCGTCTTGATGCGCACATCACGCGGCCCCATGGTGCCGGGAATATCGAAATCACGCAGGGACAGCTTGCCCTTTTCTTCCAGAACCAGAGCTTTCATCCCGCCCTCCTCTCATTCGATCCATAGCTGATGGAAGACATTGCCCCCACATCTTCCAGCTGTCGCCCCCGTAAGCCGATGTAAACGAAAACCTTCATCTTGAACGAAATTTTACGATGCAGCAGAAAAATCGTAGCAGCAACCACTCGGCACAGCCCAATCTGGCTTGCCCGCAGCTTCACGAACACAAGACAAGCCTATTTCAACCGATGTAATTCGTGTGGCGGCAACGCCTTAGCACACTTGCTCTTTTCAGCCGGGATCGCGAAGTTGCCCCGAAGGGCAACAGAATGGCAACGAGAATGACTATCGGGACGATCGAGTGCATACCTGAATGGCACCTCACATCTCTGGACGAGAGAAACATTGCAGATTTGCTGGACGATGCCTTCGGAGCGGGCGTATTCAACGGCAGATCATTCCACAAACAACGCCATCATCTGCGACTGATTGTACGGGACGGCCACCATATCATCGGGCACATGGCTCTGCAGTATCGCGCTGCACGGCTCAATGATCGCTTGTTTGACTATATAGGCTTGGCCGAAGTCGCAACGGCTAGCAACTACCGGGGACAAGGTATCGCAAGCCAGATGCTGCGTGCCGCAATCGACAAGGCACATGGAACCTTAGCTGACTTCATGATCCTCTTCGGAACAGCCAAGCTCTATTCCGCAGCGGGTTTCGTTGCTTATTCCAACAAACTGGTCTCTGCCGAAATGAGCGACTGCCGAACCACCGCCATCCTGAACGAAACTGCCGAAACGCTGATGGTTAAACCGCTTGGCGTTCAAGAATGGGATTCCGAGGCGACACTGGACCTTCTAGGACCAGTTTTCTGATCTACGAAAGCCTATCGAACGGTCTGTCGAAGCAGCCAACTGTCGCATCCTGATAGGTCAAACCTGGCCGAACTCATTCTGTCGCTTGTGGTGAACCTCGCGCGGGTGTCAACCTGCCCTCACGAGCTCCGCGAGTCGACGGGCATCCGTGACGGCATCCTGCAGGCGTTGCAAACGCAATTCTGCATTTGGGGCGCTCGTATCACGGTCGAGCACTTCAGAAATGTCTTCATTAACCTGTGGATCTATAGCCTGGCCTGACGCGACCGTATTATCTCTTTCGGTCGCCACCTCCTGCTTCGCCTGCGCCCACTCATCTTCCATCCGGACGATCTCTGGACTTTTGAATTCTTCGGCAGGTGTCGTTCCCCAGCTCGTTTCGGTAGCGATCTGGTCCGACGTGTCGTTCGTAGCGTAGCATCCGGTTACCAAGGGTACGAACAGAGTTAAAACGTAAGCAATACGCATGATTCAATTCTCCTGCATCATGGATGCCAACCACGAATATGATCCTTCGGGGGCGTCGCGTGCCAGCCTGAGATGGTCGTAAAACATCTGGGCATCTGAAAGCGCTCTATCAGACAGGTGGGTTATGCCTCGACTGGTCGCAAACCGGGGTTGGGCTTCGTCGGACAACCAATCTGTCAAATGCCTGTCCACGAGGAGTATCAAGTCGCTGTAGAAGGTCCGGCTTGCATCCAAATCTGCGGCCACACCTCGATGTATGAGTTCGATTTCAGAGATTTCTGTCCGCATTGACTGAAGAACTGGCTCGGCATCAGGGTTGTCTTGGAACTCAATTTCAGCGACTTCCATATTGTCCCGAGCCGTTCTCAGAGCCTCATCAACGGACGCGTATCGTTGCAGATCGTTTTTAAGTATCCCGGCAGAATAGGTACCCAGGAAGGTTGCCGTGCTGGCCGCATCAAGCATCAATGCTTCGAAGTTTCGTACGCCAACAGGCTGGGAGGACTGCCAATGCGTAAACGCCTGCAGGACTTCGCTATCCGCAGGGTCGGTTGCGCCCGGAACCAAATATCCGATCAGCTGCAAAGCGGCAGTTGCATCGGGTAATTCAACTGACGCCAGTTCGGCTGTTTGAAAAACGTTTCCGCGCAGGACGTCAACCCGGAGTTCGGCAACGATTTTGTAAAGACCCTCGGGAAAGCGATCGAGATAATCCAGGTAGCTCTCCACACTGCCGGCATTGACAGCTTCGCGCCAGATACGAAGTTCATCGCCCGGATCAAGAGGATCCGGCGGCTCCGACAAATAATATTCACCTATCACCGCCTCCTCGACCCACGGGACTTGTCGGCCAGCAGTATCGCGGACAACCTCTTGCCTCACACGCCCGAACATTATGCGCACATCGATACCCGGCGTTTCGATATTCTGCAAAAGGGCGCTCGTGAAAATGCTGTTGTCGCCCAAGCCATCCGCCGCCACATTTCCGGGATCGGTCGCATATGCGACAAGCGTCCCGACAGAACCCGATGCAGGTGCCAAACCGGGCTGGACAATCTGGACATCGCCAAACGGGTTATTGCGGCAGGCATCCAGAACGACCAAGGACAAATCTGCGCCCACGCCCTCGATCACCGCGTGCAGTTCGCTAAGTGTCAGGCTCTCGTCGATCAGCGCCGGCACTGTGGGACTGACCAGATCGGTTCCGATCAGAAAGTTCTCTCCATCTGCCTGTACCGCGTGACCGGCATAGAAAACCAGGGCAATCTCCGCGCCATTGGCTGTTTCCTGAAACCAATCCAGCGAATCCAGCATCTCCGGCCTCGACAAATTTGTCTGGCTACGGACCTCGAAACCCAAGCGGGTCAAAGCTTCATCAAGTGCCGCTACATCATTGGCCGGATTGCCCAGCACAAATTCCGGATTGCTGTAGTCGCCATTTCCGATCAACAATGCCACACGCCCATCAGCCCAAACCGACGACGATAGCTGCAAAAAACAAAGAAGAATTACAGTGCAGAAACGCATTTCAGGACCAACAGGCTAATCACGGGCATTGGGTCTTGAACAGACCTTGCAGCAAGTCACCCTAGCGTCAAGTGAAAGCGCAAATCACCGTTGAACCGGTGGCCATACGCGGCCCAAAAGACCGTCACGACGCCAGATTCCGTGATACAGCGCCGCTCCGATATGCATGAGGATCGCTGCGATCAGGATCATTGCGCAGTAATAATGGATCGCTTGGGCGACTTCTTCCAGCGGCTTGGACTTCGGGATCAGAATTGGCAGTCCCAGCTTGTCGATCCATTCGATCGGGTATCTGCCTGCCCGCACCCTGATATATCCCGACAGGGGCATCATGAAGATCAGCACGTAAAGAGCGATGTGGTTCGCCTCCGCCGCCAGCCGTTGAAGCGCGGGCATTTCTGGCAGAGGTGGATAGGGATTGCGTAACCGATAGATCAATCGCGCCAGCATGATGAACAGGATGATGACGCCAGTATTTTTATGGAAGACATACAAGCTATTCTGAACCGGTCGCGGCAACCCCTGTTGCACCATGGTCAGGCCTGCTGCGATCATCAGCAGGACAAGACATGCAACCAACCAGTGGAACAGTCGCGCAGTCGTTGTGAATCCGGTCAGCTCGGTTGACATGTCCCGTCCCTTGTTTTGTCCTATTCAGCCTTTTAGTGCGCCTCCGGTCAATGCTCTTGTCAAAAGTCGTTGCAGCGCAAGAAAAACCACAATCGCCGGAACTAATGCTACGAGGCAGGCCGCAGCCAGCAACTGTGTGGTCGAGGCGTTGGTCGAACCCGCAAACCGGTAGATCGCAACCGATATTGGCCACTTGGGATCTGAACTCAGCAAGATGAACGGCACAAGGAACTGTCCCCAATTCATCACGACATTCAGCACGAATGCAGCTGCAAGTGAGGGTGCAGCCAAAGGCAAGGTCACCAGAACCATTGTTTCAAGCCGGGAATACCCGTCGAGACGCGCGGCTTCTTCGATTTCAACCGGGATCCGGTGGAACCCTGCGCGCAACAGCCAGACGGTCAACGGGATGCCTATCGCGCCGTAAACCGCCACAACCGCCATATGATTTTCCAACAAGCCCAACCAATCATAGTAGCGATATAGAGGGATCAGAATGACAAGCGGCGATATCATCTGAACTGCCAGGATCAACCACAGCCCTGCACCACGCCCCCGAAAGCTCAACCGTGAAAACGCATAGGCGGCAGGCGCCGCGCAGATCACCGCCAGCGCCGCGCCAAGCACCGACAGCTTCACCCCGTTCCACAAGTAGATGGCGAAGGCGGGATCGTTCAGGATCTGTCGGAAATTGGCCAATGTCGGATGGTCGGGAATGAACGCCGCAGCGCCGCGATAGACCTCGGCGGACGTGCGCAGCGCCAGTGACACCAGCCACAGCAAGGGACCAACGAAAAACGCCGCGACGAGCATCAGCGCCAGATAGGTTGCGATATCTGCTGGTCTGCCGCCCCGCATCACGTGCGCTGCCTCAGTAACAACGCATAGACCGCCGCGAGAGCAAGGCTGATCGCAACCAGAAGCAATGCCAACACCGCGCCGCCCGCCAGATCGAAACTGCGAAACACCGTGTTATAGGTGAACAACGCCAGCACCTCTGTCGCGCGTCCCGGCCCACCGCCGGTCAGTGCGATGATGGAATCAAAGGTGTTGAGCGTCTGGATCGTCACCAGAATCGTGCCCGCCAGCATCGCGCCTTTCAATTGAGGCATCGTGATGAAAATGAATCGGTCAAGGGACGTTGCACCATCCACACGAGCGGCTTCATCCAGCGACGGATCCAAGCCGCGCAACGCCGCATAGTAAAGGATCATTGAAAAAGCCGTACCCTGCCAGATATTGGCCACGACCGCGGACACCATGGCCATTTGCGGATCCGACAGCCATGCGACTGGGCCCAACCCGATCATCCCGATGACGGAGTTCAGGCCGCCGAAGGGTGCCTCGGAGAACATGATCTGCCAGATCAGGCCATTCGCAACGCCCGGCACAATCCATGCCGCGAGAACCAAGGTCCGAAGCGCGGCCATGCCCGGAAGCCCGCGCCGATCTCCACGCGTGACGAGAAGCGCGATGGCCAACCCAAGGGACTGCAACAGGATAACGCTCGCCCCCGTGAAGATCGCGGTGGCACGCAAGATTTGCGGTAGCGCTGGATCACCTAGCGTGCTCGTGACCGATGACAGGGTATAGCTGCGCACGCCGTTGAGCAATGTCGCGTCGGTGAAGGCCAGACGGATTGCATCCAGAAGCGGCCACAAATAGATCGCGCCGAGAACAAGGATGACCGGCGCGAGCCAAGCGAGCGGATGCGCCCCCCGGTTCAGAGCCTGCCCCACGCATCAAGCGCCGCCGCCTGCGCGCGGTCCAGAGCGGCGTCAGGGTCTTCGCCAGCAATGACCTCGCCGATCAGGATCTGGATCTGGTTGGATATCTCGGGATAGATCGGCACCCCGGGGCGTGGGCGTCCGTTCTGCAAAAATTCCGAATAGGCCAGATTGACCGGCGTCGAGAACACGTCATACTGTTCGTATTGCGCCGCCGAGGTCGGCAAAAGCCCCTGCACTGCATTGCCTGCACCCGAATAGACATGTTTGGCAATAGCGGCACACAGCGCGACTTTGTCGGGATCGTCCGACATCGCGCCGATGGTCCAGCCGCCAGCGCCCGCCGCACGTTGATCGGCGGTCGGGCCCGGCAGTTCCGAAACTTCCCATTCGGTGAAGTCCTCCGGCGACAACGTGCCTTCAAGCTGTCCGTATTGCCACGATCCGCCCACGAACATGGCCGTTGTGCCTGCGGCGGCAGCGGCATTGAAATCATCGTAATTCGTAATGGACGCGACACGCGCAGGGCTCGCGCCGCTTTCCACCAATTCCCGGTAGTATCCGAGCGCGTCCAGAAACGCGGCGCGGTTCGCGCCTTCGCCAAAGACGGGACGGCCATCGTCATCCACCAAGCGGCCACCTGCCGCCCAGAAATTACCGAGCCAGTCCAGCGTCGTCCCCTCCCAACGACCGCCCGAAAACAGGAGTCCTTCATATCCGTCTTCAACCGATTTGGCCGCAGCGGCCAGCGCCTGCGCCCATGTAGCAGGGGCGTCCTCGACAACGCGCGTATCACGGTAGAGTACGCGCAAATCGGTGAACCACCACCATGCCAGAAGGTTACCGTCAGCGTCAGTCACCGCCTCACGCACGAAAGGAAACAGGTCGTCGATTTCCTCGGCGCTCCAATGTGCGTTCATCGGCGACAGCACATCGGCGGCCTTGTAGGCGCCAAGTGATGAACTGTCGATCATCGCACAATCCGGCCCGCGTCCGGCCCGCGCCTGTTCCAGCATGCGCGCCTGTTCCTGCCCGATGTCATCCGTCTGAAGTTGCGTTTCGATTTGCCAATCGGGAAACCTTTCCAACATCTTAAGGAACAACTCGCCGAACGTCGCCCGCATATCGGGATCTTGCGCATAGAGATCATAGGCGGTCAGACGAAAGGTCATCACGTTCGGCGCATCGGCGGGGCCAACGCGCGTTCGTGTGATCAAGTCGTCCTGCGCCAGAAGCGGCGTCGCGCCAGCAACTGCGGCGACAAGTGCGATACGAGAAATCATCCAGTCTCTCCTTCGGGTATAGCGTAAGGGGTACGGTTCTGAGGAATGGGCGGTGCGCTGAGTACGCGGCCACTCGCCGGATCGATCAGGTGCGCGCGCGCAATGTCGGGCAACAGACCCACTTTGTCACCCGTTCGAGGCGCGTCGACAGGTGCCATCCGCAGACTGCATCGCGGGCCGTCTTCAGTCGCGACATGCACCAGTGCTTCAACCCCCAATGCTTCCACGACCTCGACCCGCGCGGGCACAGGGCCGCCAAGGCGCATGTCTTCAGGCCGGAAGCCGATCTCGATCCGGCGACGCGAATGCTGGACAAAATCGGCTTGCCGTTCGTTCGGAACCTCAAAGCGTTGACCGAGCAACGAAACGGTCTGACCGCCATCCCCGATCTGTGCAGGCAGGATTGTCATCGCAGGCGACCCCACGAACTCGGCCACGAACCGCGTCGCCGGTTGGTGGTAGATTTGCATGGGCGTCGCGGCTTGCTCGATTCTTCCATCCCGCATGACAACCACGCGATCCGCCATCGTCATGGCCTCCACCTGATCATGCGTCACGAAAATGGACGTAGTTTCCGCGACCCGAGACATGCGCTTGATTTCCGTGCGCATCTGCGTTCGAAGACGCGCATCCAGATTGGAAAGCGGCTCGTCGAACAGAAAGAGCGCGGGCTCACGCACCAGCGCCCGCCCCATCGCAACACGTTGACGTTGGCCCCCTGACAGCGCCGCGGGTCGACGATCCAACAGGTCCTCGATCTCCAGCATACGAGCCGCGTCCTTTACGCGCGCCACGCGTTCGGCTTTCGCCAGACCGCGCTTGCGCAGCCCGAACCCGAGATTCCGCGCGACCGTCATATGCGGGTAAAGCGCGTAGTTCTGAAACACCATAGCAACATCCCGTGCGCCGGGGTCCAGACCCTGAACCTCTCGTTCTCCGATGTGAATCGTGCCCGCATCCGGCGCGTCCAACCCGGCGATCAGGCGCAAGGTTGTGGATTTGCCGCAGCCCGATGGGCCGACCAACACCACGAATTCCTTGTCAGCAACGACCAGATCGATCCCGTCAACCGTCGGTTGGCCTTCACCGAAGCGACGTGTCAATCCAAACAGGGACAGCCCTACCATTCAGCTTTCCCCGCCCGGCTGCAAACAACCACCAGTGGAGAAACAATTTGCAAAGAGGGATCGAAGCTCCGTCATGCTGCGTTCCGCCAAGTCGGTTTCAGGGAGTATGCCCGCGCTCCACCTGCCGGGCAACAGATCAAGCAGCTTCGTATCTGCGGATATGAAATGGATAGGCACGGCTGCACTGGCACCCTCCCCCGCGACCAGCGGCGCGGGCTGGTGGTCGCCGAGTACGACCACCAAGGCGTCACCGGCATACCGCGCCACCCATTGGCCAACGATCTCGATGGAGTAATCCAGGGAACGCGAATACGCCGCCCGGATCGTGTCATGATCTGACCAGACCTGTCGCGGCGTTGCGCCCGCCCGCTGAGTCCCGTCAAACACCGACCCATCGCCGATCAGATCCCACGGCAAAACCTCCGGCACCGGTGTCCACGGGGCGTGCGATGTGATCAGGGCGATTTCGACCACGCTGTCGCGCCCGTCCTGTCGCGCCAGCCTTTCCACTGCGCTTAGGGTGTATTGGTCGGGCATCGTCACCCATTCGAACGGCTGCCCCTGATACCCGAGATCATCATGCGCAAGCACCTGATCGTAACCGTACCATGCCGCCTCTGGCCAATCGCGTGTGATGGCAGGCATCACCGCGACGCTGTGCCATCCCGCCTGTGCGAACATCCGGTTCAGTGACAGACGTTTGGACGCTATCACCGCATCGTAGCGTGACTGCGAAGACGTCCACAGCCCCGACATGACCGCGCCATGCGCCAACCAGCTCTGCCCGCCTCGAGTAGGTGCCTGGACCCAACCCGAGCGCACCGAAAGTCCCGCCTTTGCAAACCTGTCCCCCACGACCGCAAGACGGGGAAGCGAAGTCTGGGCATAGGGTTGTGCGTCGAGCCAACTGCGACCATAACTTTCCACGAACAGTAAGATCACATCCCGTCCCTTAAGTGCCGCAAAATCCGGCGCGACAGAAACATCGTCGGTGGCCAGATCGGCGGCGAAGCGGGACTCGTCCACGACCGCCCGATGAAGCCGTTCCCCACGTTTGGGCAATTCCGCGACCAGCGGCGTTTCGACAACGCCGGACTGTCCGGTGAGCGCGAGCGCGACACCAACCAGTAGTAGTCCCGCAGCCACCAAGCCTGTCCAGCGGCGCGGTCGACCATTCAGACGCGCAAGCCGGCCCATCGCATGAAAGACCAGGACGAACAGCCCGATGAACAGAACCGCGACACCTGTTGCCACAGTCAATGCGAGCGGCCAGCCGAATGTGCCAACTGACAATTCCCAACCGGACTTCAGAAGATGCAGATCCAGCACCGGATTGAAATTTCGCTGAAATGCGAGGACCATCCCCGTATCGGCAAGGCGCAGGAAGGTGAGAAGTGCAAGCAGCATGACCAGCGCCAGACGCAACGCGATCAATCGCCCCGGCAGAAGGAGGAGAAGCAAAATGATGACTGGCAGTTCCAAGGGCAGATGCAGAAAGTGACGAACTGTCAGCGCGTTCGGGTGACTGGGAAGTTGCAACAGCAAGAACAGCAGCACGACGCACAACGTGGTCCACAATGCGTTTGACCTTCTCCTCAAAGCCGCACCTGCTGAGAGCTATCCGCATAGCTGTGCCGATCGTGACGCTTGTCGTGGTTTTGATGGTGGTCGACGTTCGTGATATAGTACAGACCCTGCGTGCTACCCGCCTGTGGCCACTTCTGATGGCAGGTATTATGGCGCAGGTTGTCATTCTGGCCAGCGCAACGAGGTGGTCCCACACGACCCGGCAGCTTGGCCATCCGGTGCCGCTGCGTGTTGCGGTGCGGGAATACTATGTATCCAGCTTTCTGAACGCTACGCTTCCCGGCGGTATTTCCGGTGATGCCCTGCGTGTCTGGCGCAACCGAGACAATGGCGGACCGGGGATTTCCGTGCGCGGCGTCATGATCGAGCGTCTGGCCGGGCAGGTGGCCCTGGCGCTGTGTCTTCTGATCGGCATTCTGACCGGTGGGATCGGCCATGCCACGCTCGTGGCCTTGGTCTTTATCGCCGCTCTCAGCGTGTTGCTGATTGCGCTGCTTGTCGGTGGCCGACTTGCGGGCAAGATCGGTATCGCTTTGTCCACCTTCGGTCCCGCGCTCAAGCAGGCATGGGTTGCTGACGGCGCTTGGCGCGTCCAAGCACCGCTGAACCTGATCGTGATCACAGCCTTGATCGGCTGCTTCGCCCTGTGCACTCGGGCCATCGGTACGCAAATGGACGTCACGGCCGTGTTGGTCCTTGTACCTGTATGCCTTGCTGCGATGATCATTCCCACAGGGATCGGCGGGCTGGGGTTGCGCGAAGGTGCTGCGGCAGCGCTCTGGCCGCTCGCGGGTTTCAGTGCCGAGGCAGGCGTCGCCGCCGCGTTGCTGTTCGGTGTGGTGAACCTGCTGTCCGCACTCCCCGGCGCATTGTTCCTGCTGCATCCTCATGTGCGAACGGACCACAACCGGTGAATATCGCGGACGAATGACCACAGGATCACCATCAGCACGATTGCAACCGCAACCGTCGGCACAGGCTTCGGCAACGGAATGGCAAGCAGGCAGATCGGCAAGGCGATCTGGACAACACATATCGTTTTTCGACGAAATGACGGTGGCAGCGGACCAGACAGCCACGGCAAGGACCTCTTGGTTATGCAGAACAGATAATAAGGAAGGATCAGAAACAACACGACGCTGGCCACGATACCCGTTCGCCAGAGAACGAGCGACAGGACCAGCGTAAGCAGCGCGTCGACTTCCATGTCAAAGCGCGCCCCAAAGGCAGAGACAAGCCCCGTCCGGCGCGCCAGAAACCCGTCCAATCCGTCCAACGCCAATAGGAAGACAGCGAGCCCAGCGACCATCAGACGCCCGATCTGGTCCATGATGCTCGGATCAATAGCAACACTGCTCAACACCACGACACCGCCCGCCCTGACAGATGTAACGACATTTGCGGGGCCAAACCGTCCGTGCGGATAGCTGCGCAGGCCAAGAAAAACCGCCACACTGCCGATCGTCCAGACTCCCAGTAGAAGAAGTGGAAGCGCTGATGGGATCTGGGTGTGAACCCCAACGACGGCACCACCAACCGTAACGACAATGGCCAGAAGCAAGCTGGTGACTGCCGCGGTTGCCAACACCCGCCGCTCAACCGTAGCGGGGAAATCCAAAAGCGACCTGTTGGGCTCTACCGTCAATGGCAATCCAGAGTCACGCAAACCATGCATGACGTTACCGCAGCCTAGGGCCCTGTGTCATTGGTTGTTTCGCCGATCCGATACAAGCCTGGGCAATCTCGTCAGGATCGCTCTATTCGCCGCTTGACCAGCTAGCTGGGCCGCCTTCCTAGTTCTTCGCTTTCCCGGTCGGTGGAGCGAAGCTGAAGATGGTATCCCCCGGCGCCGGCTTGATGTCCACGTCGTCGGTTGCAAATTTAAGATCGCCGCCCGCGCCAAGTGACAACACGATGCGCGTATTCTCAGGTCGATCCGACTTGAAGCGCTCGAAATCGTACTCCTCTGACAGGCGTGTCTTTTGGACCGCCCATCCCTGGCGCAGCAATCGGTCCAACCCGTCGATACCGCCTTCCGTCGTCAACAAGCCGCGTCCGCCAATTGTCGTCGGCATGGCGTTTCGCTCTTTCTCAACGCGCGCACGCCCGATCTGGAACACGTTACTTCGTCCGATTTCCGGCCCGAAGTCAGTGCAAACAAGGCTGTTGTAGGCGTCATTACGCGTCGCCGCTAGCAAGGAAGAATACCGGCCAAAATCAAGTGTATGCTCTGCTGTCTCCCCCAGAATTTCACCAAAATATACAGGCACGGAAGCGGCACGTGCACCTCGCAAGGCATACCAGTTTCGATCAGAGATTAGGACCGGTACATCGACCTCCATCAACTTGGATGCAAGCTCCGTCGCAAAGGCAGACCCTCCCACGATCACGACGCCATCCGGTTCCTTCCGAGTGACCTTCAGCCATCGGGCAGCAGGACGGATCGACAATCCATGGATCAAGACCGTCGCGACAACTAACAGGAAGATCAACGGTACCATGCGGTTTGCGTCGGGTATGCCCAGTTCGATCATACTGGCCGCGAACAGGCCCGAAACCGCCACCGCGACAACGCCTCGCGGCGCGATCCATGCACAAAGCAAGCGTTCGTTCATTGGCAGTGACGTGCCAACAAATAGCGGCATCATAACCGCAGGGCGAACGATGAAAATTACGGACAGAATGAAGGCCAAATCGCGCCACCCAAGGGCCGCGAGATCGGCAAAGGTAATGGTCGCCGTCATGATGACAAACACGCCCGACACCAAGAGCACGGTCATGATTTCCTTGAACCGTCGCAACTCGTTGAAGGAAGCGATATTGCTATTTCCGATGACGAAGCCCATGATCGTCACGGTCAATAACCCCGCTTCTTCTAGCAACACATTGGTTGCCGCAAAGACGACAATCACGGCAACGAGCAAGAATGCGGCCTTCAGAAACTCCGGCACATGGCCTTTGGTGAACGACCAGATCGCCAGCCGCGCCGCCCCCCAACCGACGATGATCGCGCAGATAATCGCGACGACCGCTTGCAGGATGATCTCGGTGGCAGTTCCGTGGTGAGCGTGGATAATCTGGACCGCCTCGAACGCAAATACAGCGAACAGAGCACCAACAGGATCAACAAGAATGGCCTCCCAGCGCAGGAAATCAGCCGGGCGTCGTGGCAGTCGTGCCTGTCGCAGTAAAGGCATCACTACGGTGGGTCCGGTGACGACCATCAAGCCGGAGATCACAGCCGCAACCGCCGGATCAAGACCGCCGATATACCGCGCAGCGATAAAGATGGTAGCCCACATCAGAAACGCGCCGGGAAACAGGACCCGACGCACGGCCTTGGACGTCTCGCGTATTTCAGCAAGTTTCAACGTCAAGCCACCTTCGAAAAGGATGACGGCCACTGCCAAGCCGATCAACGGCCGCAGCGCATCGCCCAAGAGGAGCTCCGGCTGGATAGCTCCCGTTACCGGCCCCGCGATGAACCCCGCGACGAGCAGCAGAATGATCGCCGGTATCTGCATTCGCCACGCGACCCATTGCGCACCGATCCCAAGCACACCGATGAGACCAATCTGCAAGGTGAAGTTTTCCACCAGATCCTCCAACAAGCATCCACTCTGCTTAGGCTAACTTGTTGATCCGGCGCTGGCTATCCATTGCAGAATGCGCCGGGGCCAAGACGCAGCGGCACGGGCCAACCGTCCGTTTTTCCAAGGGTATTCGCATGGCGCAAAACGCAGGCGCCTTTGCCTACACCGATATCGAGCCCCTCGCGACACCCGGGATCATGCGGAAGACCCCGAAATGGCTACTCGATCCGCTGGGGCCCTTGTCGGTTCCGCCCGCCTACGCCCTCAACATCGCGCCACGGGGGCTGGCCCTGTCGCGCAAAAAGATTCTGATCCTGTAGCTCCGCCAAGGTCACCAAAAGATGTTCTACGTCGCGGGGTATTCATCATGACGTCGGATCCAGTCCATGATCTCGATCTCGTTACGGCCCTTGGGCGTGATATCGAGATACATGTAGGTCGTCATCACCTCCTCGTTGCCGCGCGCGTAGCTTGAATAGGTGTGATAGACTATACCATCGTCATCTTTGAAAAACACGCTCACGCCCGGCAGTTCGTCATAGCCGTGGTCGAGCCGGTAGTTGTAAAGTACCTTACTCTTCGCCAGTTCCTCGGGTGTGAATGACACGTGGTAGTCGTAGTTGAAATCACTGCCGAAGGACGACACCCATCGGGCCCGCCAGCCCATGCGCTTGCGATACGCTTCGATCTTATCCAGCGGTGCACGGGAGACGCGGACATAGGACACATCGTGGTTCTCCAGATGCACCAGAGTTGGTTCGACATGATCGGCGTCGAAAGAACAACTTTTGCAGCCCGCCTCCCAGTCGGGATGGAACATGAAATGATGGACAATCAACTGGCTTCGACCATCGAAAAAGTCTGCGAGTCCCTTGGGTCCGTCGGGTGTGTCGAACACATAGGCTTTCTCCACCTTCACCCACGGCAGATTCCGACGTTCTTCATTCAGTCGGTCCCTCATCCGCGTCAATTCTTTCTCATGTTCAAGATGGCGCTTGCGCGCTACGAGCCAGTCTTCACGCGAAACTACAGCAGGCTTGGTCACTTTCTCCTCCGGTTACAGCGGCAGATTGCTCTGCCCATCAAATTCGAACAGTTCACTTCAGATGCCTAGCCCAGGCACTACGCCGCCACGCGATCGTAGTGCAATGCGAGCGTCCCATTCTCGAAACGATGGTTGCGGCATAACCTGAGAGACCTGAATGGGACGGCTGTATCGAATAGCCGCCGTCCATCTCCGAGCAAAAGCGGAAAAATCAGAAAACGGAATTCATCCACAAGATCGGCCCGGACCAACTCCCGCACAACGATGCCGCTTCCGATAACCATCAGATCTCTGGCTGAACTGTGCTTGCACTCCCTCAAAGCATTCATCGGATCGTTGCCAAGATGTTCGGAGTTCTCCCAAGCCGACACATCTGGGTGTGACGAAACAACAAGTTTTTTCAGCCCATTCATGTAGCCCAACAGATGCTCGCCCGACGCTGCGTCCGTTGGCCAATAACTGGCAAGCGCGTCAAAAGTCCGGCGCCCCATAATCAAGGCTTCGATGTCGCCGTATTGAGCCGCGATGTCATATTCCATGCTGGGAAGGAACGATGATTGGACGAATTCCATTTCGCGCCCGGACGGCCCCTCGAAGTAGCCATCCAGCGAAAGAAACTCATAGACGATAATCGAAGGCATAGCTTGTGACTCCGCGTCCGGGGCTATTCTGCAAGGCAAGGTATCATCTCGAGACCCCAGCTATTCGTCAGTGTTCGCGACCGACGCCTGAATGAAGCGCTTAATGATCGGCAGCAGTTCCGGCTGCTCCAGTATGGTCATATGCGTTGTGTTCGGCAGCACGGCGAGATGCGCATCGGGGATCGTTTCGGCCATCTCTACCGCGTGCTTGGGAAGGATGAAGTCGTTGTCGCCGATAGCGATCAGCGCAGGCGCCGAGATACCGGCAATCTGGTCTTGAGACCAACCCCAGTCCGAGGCGATAAGTTGGGACATCTTCCCCATCGTTTCAGGAACGACCTCCGCTCCGCCCGGATTCATTTCTGCAATGTCGGCGCTCATCTCTGCAAATTCGTCCTCGCTCGGGAACAGAGCCGCGATTTCTGGAGGCGGCTGAAACCCCGGTTCCCGATGCACTCTCAACAAATCGGGCAGGAAGCCTTCTGGTTTAGTGCTGGCCGAGATAGCGGTCATAGATTCGACACGCTCAGGCGCATTGACCGCGAGTTCCAAAGCCAGCATGCCGCCAGCGGAAAACCCTACAACGTGGACTTTCTCCACCTCAACCGCGTCCAGAACGGCCAGGGTATCCAGCCGCATGTTTTCCAGCGTGATTGGCTGGTCATTGAGCGGTGTGTGTCCATGACCTTGCTGCTCAACCCCGATGATCGGGTAATCCGAAAGCAGGTCGGGGATCATCTCTCCGAAAGTGGAGGTGATGTTCATCATACCGCCGTGCAGCATCAAGATCGGCGTTCCACCTGCGTCCAGATCGCCATGTAGTTCGTAGTAGATGTCATGCCCGTTCACCGTCGCAAAATCGGCGTGTGCAACGGTAGCCGACATTAAGGCAGTCGCTGTAGTGACGATTTTCATGCGCTTTCTCCATGTCTTGGCTCCGACCACAATGCATTCGCCGGCGGACGAGATTGATTGACCAACCCAAACGAACAAGTCCTGCAGGCTGAACCACCATGACATGGCAAGTAGTAAAATACAACTGAAAGTATCTAAATGTAACTATGCATGTGTCACAGCCCAAATCCATTTCACGACGGCGCCGAGCCCTTCTCGTGTCGTGCAATACATTCATGACAGCGTGGTATCCGGGCGATGATATCAACGCTCGTACCGGAGAAATATCTGGCCATTAAACGGCGCGGTCCAAAGGTCTCGTCCCGTGAGACAAGCCGGCTTAGCGGGTCACTGGCCTCGCGGGATCACAAACCCATGCACATCCGCCATCTAACATTTCAACAACACACCCGATGCCTGCGCTCGACGATACGGCCGCAGAATGGTCTCGTGCCCTGACACAAGTGTGGCGCAGTTTGCACGCTGGTCGAGAAAGGTTAGGCTAGATGAATTGGTTGAGACGGCAAAAGCGAAACGCCGAACACTGTATCTTCACCTTGACGACAAACAGACACTTTTCGAAGCAAGCGGCAAGGGAGATCACCGAAGCCACTGATCTCAATGGATCACCAACTTATGGGTTGCCGGCTGGAACCAGAGCCTATTGTGCCGCGATTTAAAAGTTCGATCGCGTGCTCCAAATTCTGTTGTAACATGGGTCGACGGCACTCGACCCCACGTGATGCATCAGATCGATACGACAACAGCATGGGATACACTATGCATCGGCTTGTAAAATGCGCTTGGCCAACAACACCCAATATCCGGGCGAGTGTTTTGGCGGGTCTTGTGTTAGCAGTGCTTGACCGCGCCGTTCATACGGAAAGCACAGGCGAAGAAACACCCGGCTATTTAGCAACGATAGCTGACTTGTTTGTCGTCGTGACTGACCCGTCGGGCAAGACGGCACGCCTTCCGAAATACGGATAACACCGCCAGTAGAGCAGCGTTGCGACGCAAGGCAGCCGCCCGGGCCTGCTTCAGCGCGGCACACAAGCCCGCCCCATCATCAGGACTGGAACAGAACGGATGGGCACTCGCTCGACTTCGTCGCATCATTTCACGCGGGGGCTTACTTGCGCAATCTCTTCAAATATGGCAACGCCAGCGCGACATTTTCGGGTATGGTTGCCCAAGGAGGAAACCATGTTTGGCTTACTCGCTGGCCTTGTGCGGATAATCTGCTGGCTCAACATCATTGTCGGTCGCGTCTTTTCGTGGCTGTCGCTCGGCATTGTGCTGGTCTGCTTTACCGTGGTCGTTCAGCGGTATGTTTTTTCCGTCAGCTACGTCTGGATGCAGGATCTGTATATCTGGCTAAGCGGCGCGATGTTTACGTCCGTTGCGGGATTTGCCCTGTTCCGCGATGACCATGTGCGCGTAGATCTGTTCTACCGCCCGGCATCGGTCCAACGTAAGGCGGTTATCGACCTGATCGGTGTTGTCGTCTTCCTGCTACCCTCGATGTATGTCGTCTCCGCTTACTCGCTGCCCTTCGTGGAGCGCGCCTGGAGTTACAAGGAAGCCTCCGCCAACGTCGGCGGCATGCCTGGGCTGTTCATCCTGAAAACCTTTATTCTGATGTTCGCCGGTCTGATCGCGCTTCAGGGTATTGCGATGGCCCTGCGCTCAATCCTGGTACTGTGCGGTAAGGAAGACCTGCTGCCCGACCACATGCGCTATCCGCGCAAAAACCACGAGATTTCCGAGGTAACCGCCTGATGGATCCTGTTTTGCTCGGTGAGATCCTCGCCGGAACGATGTTTTTTGGGATCATCGGATTCCTCCTGCTCGGGTTCCCCGTTGCCTTTACACTGGCAGGCACGTCGCTTCTGTTCGGTGCCGTAGGCATGCATTTTGGCGTGTTCGACCCTTCGAACTTCGGATCGCTGCCAAACCGCTATATCGGCTATATGACCAACGAGGTGCTGGTGGCCGTACCACTGTTCATCTTTATGGGTGTGATGCTGGAACGTTCCCAGATCGCGGAACAATTGCTTCTGACGATGGGAAAGCTGTTTGGCAATATGCGCGGCGGTTTGGGACTTTCCGTCATTATCGTCGGCGCAATGCTTGCCGCGTCTACCGGCGTCGTCGGCGCGACCGTCGTGACGATGGGCCTGATTTCGTTGCCCGCCATGATCCGCGCAGGGTATGATCCGAAGCTGGCCTCCGGTGTAATCTGCGCCTCGGGCACGCTGGGTCAGATCGTGCCGCCGTCGACGGTGCTGATCTTCATGGGTGACATGCTGTCCGGTATCAATGCGCAGGTGCAAATGGAAAAGGGCAACTTCGCCCCCGTTCCTGTTTCGGTCGGGGACCTCTTCGCCGGCGCATTGCTGCCGGGCCTGCTGCTTGTTGGCATCTACATGGCATATGTCGTCTTCAAGGCGATCACGGACCCGGAATCCTGCCCTGCCACACCCGTTCCGGCGGATGAGAAGAAAGACCTGCTGCGGGAAGTGTGCGTCGCGATGGTGCCGCCGCTTCTGCTGATCATGGCTGTGCTCGGCTCGATCCTGGGCGGCATCGCCACACCGACCGAAGCCGCTTCCGTCGGCGCAGTAGGTGCCATGATCCTTGCAGCCACACGCCTGAGACTGTCCTTCAAAGTGCTGAAAGAAACGATGATCAGCACTGCCTCCATCACTTGCATGGTCTTCATCATCCTGTTCGGCGCATCGGTCTTTTCGATCGTATTCCGCATGATGGGCGGCGACAATCTGGTGCATGAATTCCTGACCAACCTGCCGGGCGCAACAGTGATGGCGGTCCTCGTCGTCATGGCGATCATGTTCCTGCTGGGTTTCATTCTGGATACGTTCGAAATCATCTTCATCGTGATTCCGATCACCGCACCGATCCTTCTGGCGCTGGATGTCGATCCTGTCTGGCTGGGTGTGTTGGTAGGCGTCAACCTGCAAACCAGCTTCCTGACACCTCCGTTTGGCTTCGCGCTGTTCTATCTGCGAGGTGTTGCTCCCGAAGCGATGCCGACCTCGGTAATCTACAAGGGCGTCATTCCCTTCGTGGGCCTTCAGATGTTGACTATCGCGCTGTTGTTCGTGTTCCCACAGATCGCGACCTGGCTGCCACAATTCGTTTGAACAAGCCCTCCATGGCCGGGTCCGCATGGTGAACTACGCTGCGACGTAAATTACTGTCGGAACGCAGGAAAGTTGCGCCCGGGAGACCTTCCGTAAGGGGACAGACAAATTATATCCCGTCACATGGACATTTTAATTCGCTGGTGATTATGTCCGCCTACTGGCAGCAAGGGAGTCTTCCTTGCACCGTATTTGCAGCGCATCCGAATTTCGGGAGGATCATATGGATCGCCGTTCATTTATCACAAAAGCCGGGCTAGCAGGCGCGTCCGCCGCGGCTCTTTCGACACCTGCCATCGCGCAGGGTAACATCACGTGGCGCATGGTTACGACCTGGCCGAAAAACTTCCCCGGTCTGGGTGTTGGCGCGCAGCGCATGGCCGACCGTATCACCGCAGCGTCTGGCGGACGTCTGACGGTTCAGGTGTTCTCTGCCGGCGAACTCGTTCCTCCGCTTCAGGCCCTTGATGCGGTAATCGACGGCACCGCAGAAATGAGCCACAGTGCGGCCTACTACTGGCAGAACAAGAGCCCGGCGCTATCCTTCTTCACTGGCGTCCCTTACGGCATGACCTCGCGTGAGCTGGCATCCTGGGTTCGCTTCATGGGCGGTCAGGAAATCTGGGACGAGATTTACGATCAGTTCGGCGTTCAAGGCTTCCTGTCCGGCGACACCGGCACGCAAGCAGGTGGCTGGTTCCGTGAACCTTTGAATGGTCTAGCTGACGTAGAAGGCTTGCGCTTCCGTACGCCAGGTCTGGGTGGTCGCGTCTGGGAAAAACTTGGCGCAACCGTGACCAACATGGCGGCAGGCGAGATTTTCCAGGCCCTGCAGTCCGGCACGCTTGATGCTGCTGAATTCGTTGGTCCGTATAATGACCTTGCGCTCGGCTTCTATCAAGTTGCCAAGAACTATTACTTCCCAAGCTTCGTAGAGCCAGGCCTGGCCACCGAGCTTGTCGTCGACAAGGCGAAGTATCAGGAGCTGCCCGACGATCTGCAGGCGATCATTCGTGACGTATCGCAGGCCGAGTACGATCAGGTTGCCTGTGATTTCTACGCCAATGACCCACGCGCCCTGCAAACGCTGATCAACGAACACGGTGTGAACGTCCAACAATTCCCCGAAGAAATCGTCGAGGCAGGTGCGACTGCGGCGACGGAGATCATGCAGGAGCTGCGCGATTCCGATGATCCGCTAACCAAGAAGACGACCGATAGCTTCATCGAAGCTCTGAACATCATGCGCGCACGGTCTGAATCAACGGATGGTGCATTCGTCAACGCGCGCGCCAAATACTTCAAGATCTAAGTAACTCAAATGCGCCGGGAAGTTTACCTCCGGCGCATTTGTTCTATCAAGGTTCTTCCACAATATGGACTCATAGCTGGAAGATGACTTGGTGCACCCCTGCCTTCATTTGAAAGCGATTAGACGATTTTTCACCGTCAACCATGATGTTGCGAATGTTCTGCTGCAGTTCAACATTGGCAGATACATTTGGCGGCAACTCTACCGTCCAACTTCCTTTGCCGTCCTCCAACTTCCAGCAAGACACGATGTCACCGGAACGCGAACTGTATTTTGCCGTGACATACCCTATACGAGTGTCAAATACCGGGCGCATGGACAGAAGACGATAACCCGCTTTCGAGGTATTCCAGTCTATTCCGGCAAGCCGCGACCAGATCCATTCCCCCACCGCGCCATACGCATAATGGTTGAAAGAATTCATTGCGGCACTTTGAAAGCCTTGCTCAGGGGTCCAGCCGTCCCACCGTTCCCAAATTGATGTCGCACCGTGCCTTACTGAAAACAACCATGACGGGTAGCTGTCTTTCAGGAGCAAATCAACTGCGCGTTCGGGTGACACATGATCCGCGATGACCGGACAGACATGCCTGACGCCCAGAAAACCCGTTTGAAGATGCCAGTCCGCATCGGCAAACAATTCCTCCAGTCGCTGACGCGCAACCAGCCGGCCTTGATCGGGCAACAGATCGAAATCCAGCGCCAACAGATAGGCTGTTTGGGTGTCGCTCTTCAACCTGCCGTCACTGGAAACGTATTCGCGCCGAAACGCGGCACGCAGTTCGAATGCCAGTTGCTCCCAGCGATCCACTGCCTCACCGATCACCCCTGCAATTGACCTCATCAAATCCGCAAGATGAATCCAGTAGGCCGTGGCCACGAGCGCCCTATCCGTTGGCGGGCCAACGTGAAGCCAATCACC
Organism: Qingshengfaniella alkalisoli; assembly: GCF_007855645.1. Classification (GTDB taxonomy): domain Bacteria; phylum Pseudomonadota; class Alphaproteobacteria; order Rhodobacterales; family Rhodobacteraceae; genus Qingshengfaniella; species Qingshengfaniella alkalisoli. The sequence goes on along the minus strand of NZ_CP042264.1, from coordinate 67,296 downwards.
ATAATTGTTGTTCACTCGGTTGCACCGGATACCCTCGGGATTCGCGGCCTCGATGTAGTCCATCCAAGCGACGAAATTCGGCCAGAATGTGCGCAGCAACCCAGCGTCATCGTAGCGCAGATGATGATACCACGCCATGATGATGGGGCCGTCTCCCCAACCAGGAGCACCCGGTTGTGGGGTCAGGCGGTAGGGGTTGAGCGGCTTGGTGGGCGCTACATCCGGGAATGCCCCATCATTCGTTTGCCCGTCTGCCAGATCCTGCATCCACTTTGCGAAAAAGGCGGATACATCCATCATGTACCCCGCTGTTTTCCAGAACACTTGGGCGTCAGCCGACCACCCGTATCGCTCGTCACGTTGTGGACAATCGGTGGGAACAGACAGGAAATTGTCGCGCTGGCTCCATTCAATGTTTGAAATCAACTGATTAAGCGCTGCATGGCCGGTTTCTATTTGACCGGTGATCGGGCAATCGGAATGGATGGCAATGCCGGTTAGCTCGGGCAATGTAACGGCCGCCCCATCTGGCGCCTCGATGGTCAACCCGACATATTGAAACCCGTGGAATGTGAACCGAGGCTTGAAAACCTCGCGCCCCTGCCCTGCCGCAATGTAGATGTCCTCAGACACCGCATAGCGCAGGTTATCGGTATAAAGCTTTCCCTGATCGTCCAGACGCTCCGCATGCCGCAATCGGAAAACGGTTCCAGCAGGCGCATCGCAGGCCATTTCCATGTAGCCAGCAATATTGCGGCTCAAATCGAAGATGTGCTCCGCTTCACAATCATGCAAATACTTGGCTGGAAAGCGGACCGTTTCGCGCACCGGCTGGACCCGGGCTGCATCAAGCTGAGGCCGGCCATGTTCCGGAATGAAGGCCTCGACAGGCTGCCAGTGCGTTGTATCGTGGCCAATGTCGCACCATCCATCAATCTCACGTCGCGCGTCATACGCCTCGCCCGCCAGGAAATCGCTGTACAGGATAGGGCCCTGCCGGGTCTGCCAGCTATCATCGCTCAAGATCTTATCGATCTGCCCGTCCGCGTACTCAAGATGAAGCTGGCACAAAAACGCAGGGCGCCCGCCATAGTGATTTCCCGCACGACGTTGGTTGTGCCCAACCCGACCGCTATACCAGCCTTCTCCAAGTATCGCGCCGATGCAATTCTGGCCCTGCTTCAGAAGATCCGTGATGTCATGGGTCTGGTATTCAACGCGCGTGTGATAATCTGTCCAACCGGGCGCCATGATATCCTGACCGACCCGAACTCCATTAACGTGGAATTCGTACAATCCAAGCGCCGTAACGTATGCTGTCGCGCGCAGCAGCCGTTCCCGAACCGCCACCTCCTTGCGAACATAATCCGCAGGTCGCGCCTGAAAGCGATTGTCGTAGCTGCCGGTTTGCGGAACCTCCCGCCCGGCAGGAAGCACGAAGTAGCGCGCAATCCAATCCGCATCAAACCCGTTGCTGCGCAATCCGGTAAAGAAACTTGCGGGCCGTGCGAGTTCAGAAACATTGCCGACTTCATCCCAAAGCTGCACCGTCCACCAGTACAGCTTGTCGCGCGACATTGGCGGGCCGTCATAGATAATCTCCGTTCGGCCAGTATTCCGTTGTCCGCTGTCCCAGACAGACGGGGTTTTGGCGCGCACATCTGCATCGGTCGCGGCGATAAGGATGCGTGCCGCCTGCTGTCCTTCAGCGGATCCCTCAAGAGCCCAGCGGAAAACCGGGTTATCGGAGTTCAACCCCGACGGCAGGTTCAGAAAATCACAACTCGGGCAAACCGGTCGCAGTCGTTCAATTTCGGTCATGTTAAAGCTGAAGCGCCCGTTCGCGGGCATTAAAAATATGTGCGTCCATCGCATCGATGGCGGCTTGCTTGTCACGCGCTCGGATCGCGTCGATCACCAGCAGATGGTCGCCAAAGGCATCAGGCAGGATACGCTCGGTCAATGTGATCCTGTCCAGCTTGATCAAGCGCATGCGGATGGCGTTCAGGTTATAGGCCTGCTGCAGCAAAACATTGCCCGAATTGCGCACCAGCAACAGATGAAACCCGCTGTCGATTTCCTGTCCTTCACGCAACAGCTCGGGATCAGGGGCCAGCGCGACTCTTTCGATCATGCCGACATGAAGCTTGCGCTGAGCATCCAGCGTATCGTCGGGCATGTCCCGAATGGCTGAAATCACCGCCTCTCGCTCCAGCGCCATGCGCATCTGGAACGTATCGCGGATCATCGGAAGATCGATGGCGGGGATCAGGATTCCGCGCTGCGGCTGCACTACGATCAGGCCTTCGGATTCAAGGCGCGGCAGAAGCTCGCGCAGCGCACCCACCGACAGATTCATCAATTCGACGAGCTCACGCTGACTAACCATCTGTCCTGGCCGCAGGCGCCCAGACAGAAGTGCCCGCTGGAAAAGTTCATAGGCGGTTTGTCGGACGCTCGGAGCGGCGCGGTTCTTGCTTCCCGGTTCAGCCATGGATGCGTTCAGTGTCCTATCCTGTCAGGCGCTATCGCATCCGCGACGGCGGCCAAGGTTTCCTCGCTCGCGGCCCGAAGTGGTGGGGCACACCGTGCCCAATCCGGATCACCCAGCTTCATGGCAAGCATTGCCTTCAATACGCTGAGCCCACCATTGACGTCCACAGCTTCAATCCTGCGCTTTGCGACGGCTGCCATTTCATCGGTGACAGGGCCTTTATATAATTTCAACGCGTCATCCGGGTAGGGGTTGATCATCCCCCCGATCATTCCCGCGCCGCCAGCCTCAACCATGGCAGGCAAGATGCGATCATCGCCCGTGAAAATCGCGAGGTTCGGAAACTCCGAAATCAGACGTTTTCCCGCGTCCAGATCGCCGGTGGAATCCTTGATTCCGACGATCTGCGACCCCAGCCGGTCGATCATCGCCTGCACAAGAGCTGGATCGAATGTGACGCCACTAAAGAAAGGGAAGTTGTAAAGGATCACCTGCAGGTCCGGCGACCCTGCACAGCGTAGCGCAGCCTCGTAGAAATCCACGACGGCAGCATTGTCGGCCGCCTTGTAGTAGTAGGGCGGGATAATCAGCGCGGCCCGGCATCCCAATTGGTCGATACGATCGAGCATCATTGCAGCCTCATCGACCGAAGCAGCCATCACCGCTGGGATATGCCGCGACATGTCAGCGCCTTGGTTCCGCAGAGCCTCTAGCGCGGCGCATTTTTCGCGTGACGAGAATGACGCACCTTCTCCGGTCGTTCCAAATAGCGACACGAAGCCGCAACCCGCCGCCAGCATCGCCTCCGCATGCTTCGCGAGCCGCTCTACGTCGATCTTATACTCGTTCGTAACCGGCGTAACGCAAGCACAAACCACGCCGTTCAAATCGCTGCTGCGGGGCATACACGTCTTCTTTCGTTGGTGGATTTCCATAATCGTCTTACTGATACAATAAGTGTTTACATCAGTTGTCAACACACATAAAGTTTGACAGGTTGATAACGACGGCCGATCAAGGCATTTAGTTCCCAGAGATCGCGTATCGGGAGGATACACATGAAGTCAGTAGCAACAGCCATTTTGTTGGGCAGCGTCGCCGTGGCGGGTCAGGCAACAGCGCAATCACCCGTTGAAATCAAGATCACGGTTCCCAGTGTCTCGACGGATCTGCACACGCAGGCGCTCACCGTTTTCAAGGAGTCACTTGAAGCCGCAGCACCCGACCAATTCGACGTGCAGATATTCGACTCGGGTTCGCTGTTCGGTCAGGGTGCCGATCTGGACGCGCTTCAGCGCGGCAATGCTGAAATGACCTATGTGTCCTACCAACTGATCGCCGACGCGATCCCCGAATACGGGCTGTTCACTGCAGGCTATCTGTTCCAGAGCCCGGAACACTACCGCGCATTCTTCGACAGCGACATCGGCGCCGAGTTCAAGCAAAAGGTGTCCGAAGAAATGGACATCCAGCTGCTAGACGTTTGCTATCTTGGTACCCGCCAGCTGAACCTTCGCTCGGCGCAAGACATCCAGACGCCCGAAGATCTGGCCGGTATCAAGCTGCGGATGCCAAGTTCGGATTCCTGGTTGTTCCTTGGCCAGGCACTTGGCGCAAACCCGACGCCCCTGCCCTTTGGCGAGGTCTATCTGGGTCTGCAAACCGGCACGATCGACGCACAGGACAACCCGCTTCCGACTGTCGAAGCCGCGAAATTCTATGAAGTCACCGAACAGATTACCCTGACGTCGCACCTGGTTGACGGCATCAACCTTGCTATCGGAAACTTTGTTTGGGACGAGCTGTCCGACGAACAGAAGGCTGCGGTGAACTCGGCTGCGAAAGCGGCATGCGACTGGAATAACGAAAAGCGCGTCGAAGGCGAAGAAAGCCTTGTTCAGTTTTTCAAAGACGAAGGTCTTCAGGTCACAACGCCCGATGTCGATGCCTTCCGTAGCCATGTGCAGGATTTCTACATGAATTCCGACCGTGCCGCCGACTGGCCCGAAGGCTGGGTAGATCAGATCAATAACCTGGCCGCAAACTGAGGCAAATGACGGAGATCATCGGAAACAAAACGGTTCTCGCCAAGGTGGGGACCGTTGCACGCTTCTGCGCCGATGCGGTCGGCGCGGCACTGTTCCTGTCCGCCTTCACGGGCTTCATCATCCAGATTTTCTATCGATATGCCATGCAGCGACCGCTGCTGTGGACCGAAGAATTCACGATGATTGCCTTCATTTGGGCGGTGTTCTGGGCAGCCGCGTTCAATGTGCCGATCAGGGAACATGTGTCCTTCGATGTCATCTATGACGTGGTTTCACCGCAAGCGCGCCGGGTATTCTGTATAGTTTCGATGCTCGCCCTGATCGCGGCATTCTTCATCCTGATCCCATATACATGGGATTACCTGGACTTCCTGACCCGCAAGAAAAGTTCTGTTCTACGCATACCGATGCACTTCGTTTACGGATGTTACCTGCTGTTCTTGCTGGGGTTCAGTGCTCAAGCCATCTGGCGTCTGGTCAAGCTTTTCGGGGCGGACTGGCGCAGCCAGATTTAGGAAAACTACATGGAATTTTTGGCCGATCACGCATTGATCATCATGCTCGTCATCATGGTGGGCATCACGATAACCGGACTGCCCTTCGGTATCTCGATGATCGTTTCCAGCGTATTCTATCTGGCGATGTCCGGGCGCGATGTGGGCTTGGCTGCTGAAAACGTACTCAACGGTGTATTCGGCAATTTCGTCGCTCTGGCCGTTCCGCTGTTCATTTTCGCTGCGAACATCATGAACGCAGGCAAGATATCGGACCGGTTGCTGAACTTTGCGCTGGCACTGGTCGGGCGACTGCCCGGCGGGCTCGCGCAGGTCAACATCTTCACCAGCCTCATCTTTTCCGGCATGAGTGGGTCGGCCATTTCGGACGCGGCTGGCGTGGGTAAGGTGATCACCGAAATGATGATGCGCGAGGGCCGATACCCGCGCGGCTTCGCAGGTGCGTTGACCGCGACTTCGGCCGTTGTTGGCCCAATCTTCCCGCCATCTATCCCGATGGTGTTCTATGCGCTGATTTCGTCAACCTCGGTCGGCGCGTTGTTTCTGGGCGGCGTCATCCCCGCGATCCTGTTCTGCGTTGTACTTGCCATTGCAGTGGCGATCATGGCGAAGCTCCGGGGCTTTCCTGTCGAAAAGGCGATCCCGCTGGCAGCCCTGCCGCTCATTTTCGTTCGCGCCTTCCCTGCCCTACTGATGCCTGTCATTCTCCTGGGCGGGATTTATAGCGGTATATTCACACCGACCGAAGCCGCAGCGGTCTCCGCCTTCTACGCACTTCTGCTGGCAGTCTTTGCCTACCGCGTACTCGGGCTGGAACGGTTCTGGGACGTCGTCAAATCCAGTGTAAACACCACCGCCGTTGTAACGCTGGTTCTATGCGGTGCCTTCATTTTCAACTATGTCATCACGGTCGAGCGCGTTCCGCAAATGGTGTTCGAACTGTTCAACTCGGTCGAATTGAAGCCATGGCAATTCCTCATCCTGCTCAACATCCTTTACCTGCTTCTGGGCTGTATCCTCGACGTATCCACAATCATGCTGGTGGTCACACCGCTGTTCATACCGACAGCGGCTGCACTGGGCATCGATCTGAACCATTTGGGGATCGTGCTGGTCTTCAACATGATGATCGGGCTAATTACGCCGCCCTACGGCATCCTGCTTTTCATCATCAAGGCGTTGAACGGCATTCCGTTGTCAGAGATGATCCGCGAGATATGGCTGTTCATGGCCATTCTCATCGCGCTTCTGATGCTGCTGACCTTCTACCCACCGCTTTCTCTGTGGCTGCCGACGGCAGCTGGGATGTTGTAGTATTTATACACGACATGAACGCAGCAGAGGCGATCCCGGCCCTGCATGCGCAACGATGCGACCAGCCGAGAACAGCGTTTCGCCACGACGAATGGTACGTACGACTTTCCCCGTGAACTCGTGTCCAACATAGGCGCTATGCGGATTGCGGTATTCCAGATCGTCGGTTTGTAGCGTGAAGCGAGCCGACGGATCGACAATCACCAGATCCGCGTCACTGCCAACCGCAATAGACCCCTTGCGCGGGAACAGACCCATGATGCGTGCGGGACTGGCGGACATCATACGGACGAGGTCCGGGAGCGATAGTCCCCGGCGCCCGACACCTTCTGTCAGCATTGCCGGCAGGCCAGACTGCAACCCCGAGATCCCACCCCATGCTTCAAAAATGTCCTTCGCGCCCTTTTCCTTGTCCTCCAGAAGACAGGGCGAATGATCCGATGTGATCGCATCGACCTGGCCGGCCAGAACCTTTTGCCACAGGTTTTCGCGTTCTTCCGGGGCACGCAACGGTGGAGCACATTTGAATTCTGGACCGCCTCGCACAAGGTCTTCCTCGTCGAAGGCCAAGTAGTGCGCACAAGTTTCCGCGGTAACTTGCTGACCTGTTTGTCTTGCCTCATGTACGAGGTCGATACCGGCGGCGGTAGAAACGTGAACGATATGCAGCCGCGCGCCAGCCTGCTTCGCGGCAGCCAGCGCGTTGCGAATCGCCCACAACTCCGCCTCAATCGGACGGGCCTCGCCCCACGCCCGTGGATCGACGCGGCCTGACGCGCGAAGATCCCGAGTCAACCTTTCCGTCAGCGCCTCGTCTTCGGCATGAACCGCAAGCATCATCTTAAGCCGAGCGATACGGTCCAATCCCGTTTGAAGCTGCGCCGAACCGACGTGCGGAAACTCCGGCGATCCGGGGCACATGAAGGCCTTGAATGCAGCAACACCACCTTCTGCCAGACCCTCGATATCCGAGATGTCGCCGCCAACGACCCCGCCCCACAGTGCATAGTCCACAATGCTCTTTTGAGCGGCATGAAGCTTCATTGACAACGCAGCGGGATCGACGGTCGGCGGTACGGCATTCAACGGCATTTCGACCACAGTCGTAATCCCGCCCGCTGCGGCCGCACGACTGCCTGTTTCGAACCCTTCCCAATGCCCCCTGCCCGGCTCGGAAAAATGAACATGCATGTCCACCAGCCCGGGCAGAACCGGCAGCCCTTCCGCGTCGATCACGTCATTTGCCGCCCTATCTGGGTTGCCAGAGACGACCTCGGCAATCTGCCCGGCCTCGATCACAACACCGCCATGACGAATTCCGTCTTCGGTGACGAGTTGAGCATTGCGCAGATATGTCTGTTCAGGGGACATCAACGATGCTCAACCCCTAGCCCGCATCTTCTGATCGCCGAGAATCTGTTCGGCGGAGGGTGTCGGCAGATCGAAATAATCCAGCGTCCCTGCATACCCATTTCCGCCCATACGCCCAATCGCGTCCAGCCGCGCATGATCAGAATAGAAAGTGTCGAGATCGATGATGTCTTCACGAACATGTGCCATCACGATCTGACCCAGAATGATCTCACGCGCTGAGCTTACTTCGATCCCGAGGTAGCGACGACACTCGAAAGCCACGGGTGCCTCCGCGATACGTGGGCAGGCAACCTCGGTGCCCGCAACCGATGTTAGGCCCGCCATCTGTAGCTCATCGACATCCGGTTCAAACCCCGCGGCGGTGACAGACATGGCCTCCGCATTGTCACGCCCGACGATGTTCACGGTGAAGCATTCCGTCGTGCGGATATTGTATGCCGTGTCCTTGAAACTTTTGTCCGGCTTGTTCTCGACCCCCAGCGCAAGGATGGGCGGATCTGCGGACAGGCAGTTGAAGAAGGAATAGGGTGCCGCGTTGACGACTCCATCTGGCGAGACCGTTGTCACCCAAGCAATAGGGCGCGGCACGATGGTCCCGATCATAACCTTATAGGCTTCGCGTGGGCTGAGGCTGGAAAAATCCAGTACGTGGTGGCTCATTGAGCGAGTTCCTTTCCGTATTGCGACAGGATCGAACGCACATCATCGGGCTCGGTTGAAAAATTCGCCCTGCCCTTAACGGCTCCCAAATGCCTGTTCATGATGTCGATCGCCCGCGTCTCGTCCCCCGACCGAATAGCGTCAACGATCTGAGTATGCTCGTCCACGGCGCAATCGGATGAGTGGCTCCGGGCATAGAGCGACATGATCAATGAACAACGCGTGACAACTTCGGACACGTAACGAGCAAGAACCGCGTTCTCGGTAAGTTCGGCCAGAAGAATATGAAACTCGCCCGACAGCCGGATCGATACCGGTCCATCCTTGCCCCGCACGGCTTCTTCGCTTCGGATATGCGCGACCAAGCGGTCGTATCCGATTGGCGGCATGCCTCGACACAACAGCCGTACGACTTCGTTTTCCAGCAACCGCCTAACGTCGAAGACCTGATGGGCCTCCGCTTCAGAGGGCTCGGCAACCACCGCACCACGGTTCCGGCGCGCAACCACCAACCCCTCATTTTCCAAGCGAACAAGCGCATGCCTGGCGATCGTGCGACTTACACCGAACTGTTCGCCCACGGTATCCTCTGGCAGGCGCATTCCGGGTTTCAGAGCTTGCTCAATGATTGCCTTTCGCAGCAAATCATAGACTGCCGTTGTTACCGTGTCTTTCGCTTCGCTCATCGCTGGTTCTCTAGCTTTTTTACCACTGGTAATGGATGCACAAGTGGACGTCAATTGGATACGATCCATACCGCGCTAGAGTTTCATTTGCTGGATAGCTGTTTCGCTTTCTCATGACCTTGGGCAGAACCAAACAACATCACTGACGCCAACAAGTTTAGTCAATCTCTGCAATTCTGCGTCCAGCCGCCGCATTCGGGTGTCAGGCCAAGCGACGCCAGCCTCCGGCCAAAACCTGAACACAACCAGACGATCCTTCGCACGTTCAGCTTTGACTTCGATACGGCCGACGAACCGCCGCCCCTCGAGCAACGGATACACGTAGTACCCCCATTGACGCTTCGCCTCGGGCACGAACATCTCGACAGTGTAGTCAAACCCGAATAGCCGTTTAAGTCGAGCCCGATCACGAATGGCCGGATCGAAGGGGTTGAGAATCCTGAGCCGTGATGTCGGTGTCGTAAGCGAAGACAGCCGCGCCTCAATGGCTGGGCTAGCGACTGCTTTGGTCCAGCGCCCATCCGCTGCCTGCACTTCAACCGGCACAAGCCTGTCGCTGTCACGCCGCGACCAGTCAGCGATCTCCGCCACCGTCGCGGCATCCCAGAACTTCCGAATCTCGCCCAATGTACCAAAGCACAACCGATCAAGTGCCGCCCGACAAAGCCAATCGATCTGGCTTCGGTCAGATATTTCCGTCTCACGTAGATGTTTGGGCACGACACGTTCCGCAATATCGTAGAACTTGGTAAACCCGTCGCGATGACATGTCACCAATTCCCCAGCGTACCACAGGTAGTCCAGCGCTTGCTTGTGCGGAGGACGTCGCCACATCTCGCGCGGGCCATCAAGTTTCGTGTCGAAATCGCGCGTGGACACCGGACCGTCATCAGAGATTCGACGTCTGATGTCATCCAGAAGCTGGGGCTGCAGAGCATTGCCATACCAAGACGACCGTTCGACTTTTTCTTTCATGCGACGAAATTGTCGCCGCCACATCGGATACATTTCCATTGGCAAAACAGATGCGTCGTGCGTGAAATGCTCGAACACATCGCGGTCTTTGGCGAGAAGCTTGTCAAGCACCGGCTCGCGATAGTGCTGATTGCGGCTCCATACAATGTGGTGATGCGCTCGGGATACAACCTGAATGGCATCAAGTTGCACAAACCCCAAACCGCGGATGATCGACAGTGCATCCAGCCGTCCAGTAGGTGCACTTCCCAGCCCGTTTGCCTCCAGCCAGAGATTCCTGGCATCGGCATTTGAAATCTTGATTGTGCCCACCGGTATCCATCTCCGCGTTCAGTTGCCTGACATGGATGACGTCAACCCTATCGTCGATCAAGCCGAAGTGTTCGAAATGCGGGCGAAAACGCCCGCGCCCCGACACCGCCGGCCTGAACGAAAGACCGTATCAATTGTCAGCGCGATCCGTCATAGGTTTCGCCGAGCGAAAACGGCGCGTGCAGCCTCAATCTGGCGCGATCGGAAGAAATACTGGCGAGCACAACGATCGTAACGATATACGGCATGGAACTCAGCAATTGAGACGGGATGTCGATGCCGATTGACTGGACCATCAGTTCGCCCAACGAAATCAGCCCGAACAGATAGGCGCCCAGCACGATGCGCCCCGTTTTCCAGGTTCCGAACACGACGAGGGCTACCGCGATCCAGCCGCGCCCCGCGATCATCCCATCTGCCCAGAGCGGCGTATAGATTGTCGATGCATAGGCCCCGGCAAACCCCGCGAACAGTCCGCCGAACGCAACTGCGCCGTATCTTACCAGGTGAACCGGGTACCCAAGTGATTGGGCCGCCTGCGGGTTTTCTCCGACCGACCGGATTATCAGCCCCAGCTTGGTGTGGGAAAGTGTGTAACCAATGACAAAAGCCGAGATCAGTGACAGGTAGACGACGACATTGTGACTGAAGAGCGCAGGACCGACAAAAGGCAGTTCGCCGAGCAGAGGAAAGTGGAGATCGCCAGCAGGCGACAAAGTAAGGCTCTCATAGTTCTTGCCGATCAGTGCCGACATGCCCAGCCCCAGAATGCCGACTGCAAGCCCTGTTGCCACCTGGTTGGCCAGGAAAGTGATGCTGACCACTGCGAAGATCATCGAGACCGCCACACCTGCGAGCCCCCCCACCACGAAACCCAGAACATGGCTATCGGTAGTGTAGACCACGATAAACGCGGCGGCCGCAGCGGTGGCCATGATGCCCTCGACGCCAAGGTTCAGCATACCGGACTTTTCGGCAACCAGCTCCCCTATGGCTGCTAGCAGGTAGACGGTCGCGGCGCTTATCGTTCCGGCGATGAAGAACTCGAATGCGCTCATGTGGCCTCTCCTTGGGTGCGAGGCGTGCGTGCCCGGTGAACGCGGTAGGTCACGAAGGTGTAGGACGCCAGATAGAACACCAGCAGCATCCCTTGAAATACCCGCACCGCGCTAATCGGGATATCCGCAGATACAAGGGCGATGTCTCCGCCGATTGAGATGACTGCAAGAAAGAACGCAGCAAACACGATGCCGACTGGATGCAGCGCCCCCAGATATGCCACGATTATTGCCGAGTAGCCGTAACCTGATGTGATCGATCGCTGAAGCTGGCCAATAGGTCCAGCGACCTCCGCCATACCCGCGAGGCCCGCCGCGCCCCCGGCTAGCAACAAGCTGAACCATATGGCCCGTTTGTTGTTGAAGCCGGCATAGCTGGCCGCATCCGGCGCCAAGCCGCTGACCATCAGCTTGAACCCTTCGAACCGCCGCTGCATCAGAATCCAGACGAAGACCGTGAAGATGAGCGGCAGAAGGATCGAGAGGTTCAGACGCGCGCCGGCGAAGAGCATTGGAAACAACGCCGCATCCTGAAACAAGACGGACTGTGGAAAATTGAAACCCATTGGATCCTTCCACGGCCCCAGCACAAGGTAGTAGAGCAACTGGATTGCCACGGAATTCAACATCAATGTCACCAGGATTTCGCTGGCATTGAAGCGCGTCTTCAGGAGCGCAGCAACGCCCGCCCACGCCATACCACCCAGCACGCCAAGCAAGACCATCGCGGGCAGCATCAGCGGCGAGGCGCTGTCGTTGTAGAGGATCGGCAGAGAACTCGCGGCGACCGCGCCCGCGATCATCTGGCCTTCCGCCCCGATGTTCCAGACCTTGGCACGAAACCCCACCGCGAGCGCCTGCGCAATCAGCAGGAGAGGCCCGAATTTCAACAGGATCTCGGTGATCGAGTAAAAGGATTCAAAGGGCGCGACGAAAAAGGAATACATCGCGGATAGCGGCGGCTTGCCGAGGATGGTCAGGAAGATACTGCTTCCCACAATCGACAACGCAACTGCGATCAGCGGGACCAATATCAAGGCCTTGCGCGATGGTTCGTCTCGTTTCTCGAACTGTATCAACGGGTCACTCCTCTGCGCCGATCATATAGCGCCCGATGTCGTTCGCGGTGACTTCGGATGTGCGAAGCGATCTGGACAGCGCGCCTCCGTGAATCACGTGAAGCCTGTCGGTAACCTCGAACAATTCGTCCATTTCTTCGGAAATAATCAAGATCGCGACGCCATCATCACGCAGCGCCAATAGCTTGCGGCGGATTTCGGTCGCCGCGCCGATATCCACACCCCACGTCGGCTGTGCGACAAACAGGAGTTTGGGCTTAAGGTGCAATTCCCGTCCAACAATGAACTTTTGCAGGTTGCCACCAGACAGGGCCCCTGCCCGCGTCTCGGGGCCGTTGCACCGGACGTCGAAATCGCGAATGCATCGCATCGCAAAGTCTGTAACTGCTGGCCGATCAACAAAGCCGCGCCGCACCAACCCGTGTTCACTGGCTGTCAGGATTGTATTCGAGGCGAGCGACATTTCAGGGACGGCCCCCCGCCCCAGCCGTTCTTCCGGTACGAAGGCAAAACCGAGGCGCCGCCGCGCCGCCGCATCCAGATCGGCGACGGGTTTGCCCATCATCATGATAGCCGCTGGGGAAAGCTCTGTGCAAAGGAACTCACCCGAAATAACGCGGGACAGCTCTTTCTGCCCATTCCCGGAAATGCCGGCGATTCCAACGATCTCACCGCCCTTTACCGACAGCGACACATCCTTCAACGAGATGCCGAAGGGATCGTCACTTGGTACATAGACCTTGTTGAGCCCCAACAATGGCCCCCCTGTGTCCGGTGCGTGGGGGCGGGCTTCGATAGCGGGAATGCTGCGACCGATCATCAATTGCGCCAGATCACGCGCGGTCTTCTCACGCGGCACCACGGTGCCTGATACGCGGCCTGCTTGCAGAATGGTCGCAGTGTCGCAAAGCGTGCGGATTTCTTCCAGCTTGTGACTGATGTAGAGGATCGCAACGCCGCTATCGCGCAGCTTCCTGAGTGCATCGAACAACACCTCGACATGCTGCGGTGGCAAAACGGAGGTGGGTTCATCGAGAATGAGAAGCCGCAGATCCTGCATAAGACACCGGATGATCTCCACCCGCTGCCGTTCTCCGACAGACAGGGTGTGCACCGCCGCATGAGGATCGACAGTCAGATTGTATGTTATGCCCAACTCCCGAACCTTGGCCGCCAGATCGGCCTTCTTGCCCGGCACTGTCATCGAAATATTTTCGACAACACTCAGCGTCTCGAAAAGCGAAAAATGCTGGAACACCATACCTATGCCGAGCGCACGGGCGCGCGATGGGTTATGGACCGGAACGTGATCGCCTTGCCAGAAAATGTCCCCGCCATCGGCTTGCTCCACGCCATATATTATCTTCATCAGCGTGGACTTGCCCGCCCCGTTTTCACCCAGAACTGCGTGGATTTCACCCGACCGGACATCGAGATCAATTGCGTCGTTCGCGGTCAAACCGGGATAGCGCTTGGTAATTGCCTTCAAAGACAACAAGGGAACATTGACCATTGGGGGCGCCTTGCGAAAGTGCCGCGCGGATCAGGCGCGGCACGTCATCAAATCACTTGGGCAGCGGGGACACGACGCCCCCGACATGCCAATTCATTCCGAGGACTTGTTCATCGCTCAGAACCTCCCCTTCGCCGATAACCTCTTCACCAGCCTGATTGACGATAGGCCCGGAATAGACGTTGAATGTGCCTGAATGAATCGCAGCTTCGGTTTCTTCGATCCGGGCCATCATTTCGGGGCTGATATCACTGCTCCAGTCCTCGACGAGCACCGTGTCATCGGCCATGCCCAGCCATTCATTGGTGCCCTCGAACGTACCGTTCAGATGCTGCTCGACCGACCGCAGGAACAACGGCGCCCAGTCGGTCTTCACGACTCCCATATACTTGGTCGGCGCGTAGTCTTTCATGGTGCTGTTGAGGTTGAAGACATGGACGCCCTCTTCTTCGCCCACGGTCACCACGGACGGTGTGTCCTGCGCGTTGGAGAACAGGATGTCATTGCCTTGTGAAATCAGCGCTCGGGCGGAATCCTGCGCCTTTGCCGGGTCAAACCAGGAATTGATCCAGATGACATTGACCTCGATTTCAGGATCAACACTGCGCGCGCCCAGAGCAAAACCGTTGATGGTGGAAATCAGCTCGGGGATCGCAAATGCTGACACGACACCCAGCTTCTTGGTTTCGGTCAGATCGGCAGCCGCCATACCCATCAGATAGGCACCCTCGAAATACTGCGCTGCAAAGGGTGACAGATTAGGGGCCGTCTTAAAACCAGAGGCATGCAGAACCGTCACATCCGAGTTGCGCTGTGCCAGCTTCAGCCCGCTGTTCATATAGCCGAATGAACCCAGTACCAGGAATTTGTCACCATCGGCAACCATCTTGTTCATGATCCGGTCGGCGTCGGGACCTTCCTGAATGTTCTCGACTATCTCGATGGAGACATCATCGCCGTATTTCTCTTTGACCGCATCCAGCCCATCGGCAAGCGTCTTGGACCAGCCCGTGTCAGCCAAGGGCGACGGGACCATCAAACCGATTTCCAGAGGTTCGGCAGTGACCGCTGTCGCGGCCAACCCAAGAGCGGCAGCCATCGCAGTTATTTTAAATGCTTGTTTCATAAATAATCCTTCCTGTTGTTACGAATAGACCACGCGTTCGACATGGGCCTCTGCCTGAGCGGCAAGTCGTTGTTCATCGAGACCGGGGAATTCGCCGTCGCGCCAGACGACACGTCCATTGATCATGGTCAGATCGACGGGTCGGAAATGGCCGACCTTGGCGAAGAAACTCGCAGGGTCGTGACGGGTGCCGACATATTCTACTGCGCGGGTGTCGATGGCAAAAAGGTCCGCCGCCTTGCCAACCTCAAGCGACCCCAGATCGTTGCGGTTCAACACATCCGCGCCTCCGCGTGTGGCATATCGCAGGAATTCGGCAGGTGTTGGCACCGGATGCTGCCGCGTGTTGGCCACCAGCGCCTGCAGCATGTAGCCCGAATGGATGCAATGCATCAGGTTGGAATTGTCGTTTGATGCCGCGCCATCCGCGCCGAGGCTGATGCGCACGCCCCGCGCCGCCATTTCGGGGATGGGCGTCACTTCTGCACCCACCAGATAGACCGGCTCCGGGCAATGCGCGACACCCGTGCCAGATGCGGCCATCTTCGCGATTTCATCCGATGCCAGTTCCCAGCAATGGGCATACCACGCGTCCGGCCCGGCAAAGCCCAGCTCCTCGCACCAGTCCACTGTCCGCATCCCGTACCGCGCCTTGATGACCTCGCTCTCGCCTTCGCCGACATGGCTATGCATCAGCACGCCCTTGTCACGCGCAAGGGCAACGGACTCGACGAAGGTTTCGCGGTAGCAGTTCACTGGCTGGCATGGTGCAACGGCGACCTGCGCCATGCTAAACTCACTCGCATCGTGATAGCTGTCGATCAGACGCTCACAATCGGAAATGAACTCGTCTGTCGTCTCGCGCATCTCATCCGGGATCGTGCTGCCTTCGGATTTGGGTAACGTGTTACCACCCCGCCCGGCATGGAAACGCATACCGAGAAACTGGGCCGCCTCGAACTGGCGATCAACGATGTTCTTACCCGCATGGCGCGGGAAGTTGTATTGGTGGTCGAACGCGGTCGTGCAGCCGCTCTTGATTAACTCACCCATCCCGACAACCGAAGAATGGTAGAAACACTCCTCGTCCAGCTTGGAGAAGATCGGATAGATCAGGTCCAACCATTCGATCACCGAAAGCTTCGTCCAGTCCAGATGAGCGTTGTTGCGGATAAAACACTGGAAGAAATGGTGATGGGTGTTGATCAAGCCCGGATAGACGAACCAACCCGTTGCATCGACGATCTCCGCACCGGCTGGCGCAACGATCCCTTCGCCGATCTGCGCCACCGATTTTCCCGAAACCAGGAGGTCTTTGTTGCGATGAATAGTGCCTGCGTCGTCCATTGTGACGATCGCGGCGCAGTCTCTGAAAAGCGTGTGCTCGGTCATCAGGCCGGTTCTTCTGTGGTCAGTATTTCATGGACGGCATGGATACCTGGCATCTCGATGAAACCCGGCAAGGTCCGGACCGAGAAAATCCAGTCGCGAAGCGCCGGATACGGATCGAGTTCAATCCCGCCATCCGCTGCGAGGGCAGCGTAGGGAAAACACGCGATGTCGGCGATGGTGGGCGTCGCCCCGGTCAGAAACGCGCAACCCAGAAGTTTCTGATCCGTCAGTGCGGCTTCCATCTCCCGCAGGGCACTGCGTGCACCGTCACGCGCTTTATCCATGTCAACGGGCTTGTTCAGCATTGCGCCCAAGCGCGCCTCACCTGCCGTCGCGGTCAGCCTGCCGGAAAAACTCAACCACTGCTGAACCTTGGCCAGACGCCCTGGATCCTGCGTCGGGAACCAATTTCCCTTGGGATCATGGTTCTGTGCGAGATAGGTCAGAATTGCCGCGCTTTCGGTCAGAACCAGATCGCCTTCGGCGAACACGGGCAAAGTGCCAGCAGGGTTCAGGGCCAGGAACGGCAAGCTTCTGTGTTCATTGCCCGGATAGAAATCCACCGATTTCGTATCCACCCGCACGCCAAGTAGCGCGGCCATTAGCCGGATCTTGTAGCAATTGCCCGACAGGGCATAGTCGTAAAGCAGGCCGGTCATGCCACCTCCATCGCCGCGCCATAGGTTGCGCCGCGTTTCTTCAGCCAGCGCCGATAGGCGATCGAGGTCATATCCGCGCGCGTCGGCACCTCCATCCTCGGATCGAGTGGCAGTTTGCGGGGTATCTGATTCTCCAGAATGGACCGGTCCTGCAAGAAAATCGTCTGCTGGAACTGGATCAAGTCGGTCATGGAACTTGCGTCATCATACAATGCCATCCAAGGCCAGACATCGCACAGATCCTCAGCCAGTGGCTGCACGAAAATCGCGATGACATCCCATTCACCGGGCTTCGGCGGGCATGTCTTGTATAGAATCGAAACCATCGGACTCGGCACCCGATACATGTATTCGGTCATTACACCGCCTTCGGCAGATTTCGCGGCCTGAGGCTGAAAGAACTTGACCTTGGTGGCCCAGATCTCGTCGTCATCTTCGCGTATATCGACCTTGTAGCGTTCGACCTCGGTATGCGGCTCGGCTCCCAGAATGTCAGTATGCACGAAGGGAAAATGCGCGATGTCGAGGAAATTCTCGACCGCCCGCAGAGGAGAACATTTCACGCGCACCACGCCACAATCCACCAGCCGACGGCCCGGCTGATCGGCTTCAGGCATGTTGAAAATCGGTTTTTCCGGCGTGCCGGGACACAGCCAGACATGGCCATATCTCTCGATGCACTGCTTCGGAGTGCCATCTGCGGCGCGGGCCACCCATCCCTGCGGTCCCACATCAACCTTGTACGCTTGCTCCATCAAGGTCGTCTCGAAAGGGACGGTCGTAATTTCCCGGTTGGCGATGGCGATCGGGTACCATTCATTCAGTGTGCTGTCGGAAATCATCACGCGGCCTCCGTTTCGGAAGCTTCGCCAAACCTTCGAAAGCTTTCCGCCCAATGCGAAATGGCGATGCACGCCTGAGGGTCAGTCCCTGCCGGCGCACCGATATGCATCACGCTTTGGTTGGGCCCATTGGCCTGCAGCGCAACCCAAGCCTCGCTGGGCGGCCCGCCATTTTCAGCCTTCAGCGTGACCAAATCCTGAGCACCGGAACCGATCGAGGTCAAACGCTGTCGCAGATGTTCGACAGATAGATCAACATAGATCGACCGTACTCCGACCATATCGGATGCAAAACCGCGAGGTATTGTTTCAACATCGCCGCCCACCCAGACGAAACCGTCTGCTTCCACACAGCTATGAATCTGCGTGCAGATGGTTTTCGGCGGCTCCAGATCGGGATGTGCGGGAATGTAGCTACACACGCCGTCCTGTCCGTAATGCCAGCCATGATACAGGCAAGCGAGCTGTTCGCCACGCACGAAACCGTGTGACAGGCGCATACCGCGATGGGGGCATCTGTTGTCCCAAGCCTGCGCCCGTCCCGACGCGCTGCGCCAGATCACGAGTTCTTGGCCATCAACGAAACTGCGCATAACACCGCCAACTCTTAATCCGCTCGAAAGCGATACGACGGTCCAAGACTGGCTCATTGAGAACTCCGTTTTCTGGCTGAGATTGGCTATAGGAGAGGGTCGGAACTGAAAAGGATTGGCCTCGGGTCAAATCCTGCCGGCCATGGGTATGGCGCAGCAATTAAGCGGAAGTTCACAAATTGAGCGATTAATGGGCATTGTTGGACTCTGATGGCATCGATACGCGTTCGACCCTCTCAACCAGGGCCTCGGATGGCCCAAGACTGCAGGCGAGCGCCATCGCTTCCAGCAACTCTTCAGGGCCATCGACGCGAATGGTGATCCTGCTGTCGGACACGTGGAGCACTTCGCCGTCCAACGAAAGCTTGTCGGCACGATGGAGGATCCATTCTTCGACCGGCCCTCGCAGGTCACCCATGATCCTTAGAACTTCGCGCAAATCCGATCCCCCAGTTGTTGGCACCTGTATTGAATAGAACAGTGCCGACAGGCAAGATCGTTGTTAGCGTCAAACCGCAGGGACAACCTGACGAAATCCATTAGTCGGCGACAAAGAACATCGGCGAATTTCCCTCAACCCATTGCGGATATTTTCTCATGACAGCGGCAAGACGATCTGACGCCAGGAAGCGTTCCAGCCATTCAGACAAGCTTGGCCAAGGTTGGTCGTCGAACCACGCCTTATCAATATACGCGAACTGACGGACAAACGGTAAAATGGCAAAATCAGCAATGCTTGGTGCGTCGAAAAGCCAGCCGTCGATCTGATCGTCTAGGGACTGCAAGAACTCCGACGCCGCATCACGGTTTTCCGCCGGATCCTCGTCGGGATAACGGGCTGCGTATTTGGTCCGATCCAGTGCGCGCTTGAACGGCCCATCTGCGCGCTCGATCCAGCCCCAGCCCTCTTCCGGCATGGCAAGCCAGTGGTTCGGGTCCGATCTGTCCAGTGCCCACTTCATTATGTCGAGACTTTCATCGATCACCCCGGCACCTGTGACAAGACAAGGAACGGTTGCGCTGGGTGACGCAGACAGGAAGGCTTGCGGCTTGTCTCGCAAAACTACCTCCCGCAGCTCGACCTTCTGGCCCGCCGCCGCAATCGCCAGCCGCGCGCGCATTGCGTAGGGGCATCTGCGAAACGAATAGAGGATCGGTATCATCAGTCTCTGCCGTGTGCTGCGGGTTGGTGCCAAAAGTTGACAGCGACATCGACAACCCGCCGCCGAAAGTCAACCAAGCTCCAGTGTCGCTACGCTATAATAGGCGGGCGGCTTCGCGGTCGGTCTGGCACCCTTAACCATACGCGCCGTTTCAAAAACCGGCGCGTAGCCCAAGCTTCGCACCAACCTCTCAAGAGGAGAGCGGTCCGGCACATCAATGTAAAGCGGCCCGTCGCCCAATGACTTTGGGCATCGGGCGAGCAATGCCATCGCCTCCTCACCCGACGGTGCATGTAGCGGCCCGATCTTGATGCCTTCGTGGCATCGCCGAAACGTGGCATATGAATACGTTCCAAGAACAACCGTTTGGCGACTGCCGCAGGGCCTGAACCAGCTGGTCAAAAACCGTTGCCTGTCATAGCCAACCATCCGGCGATCCGCTTCGATCAATCGGGGCAGATCCGCATCCTCGGCCAATCGGTCTTCCGCTAATGCCGCCATCCGATTCCCCTTGTATCGGATGGTGCGCCCTGCTCGATTGAAGCCTGATTTTTCGTAGTTGGCTTGTTGCGCGGGCACGCCATCCAAGCCGACAGAACGCGAGCCCGCGTGAGATAGAGCATACCGCCAAAGTGCATGACCGACGCCTTGGCCACGAAATTCTGGCAGGCAAATATAAAGGCCCAGGAACGCATGCTCCTGATCATGGTTTACGACCGAGATCGCGGCAGCCGCCTTACCTTCAATCTCGGCCAAAAAGTAACCCTCCGGATCTGCGGCGAAGAAAGCTTCGCCGTCATCCAGGCCCGGATTCCACCCTTCCTGCCGCGCCCACCCCAGAACCCTTACCAACTCTGGCAAGGTCATGTTTCGACAAATCATGGCCCCAGTACTTCTTTCAGGGAACGCGACGGCTCCTGCCGTTCACGCAGATCCAGCGCGGTATGAAGGTCCACCAAATGACTTTTCATCCTAGCCTCGGCTTCCTGACCGTCCGCGCGCGCCAAGGCATCCAGCAATGCGTGATGAGCGTGCTTCTCACACAATGCGCTTTCCCGCCGCCAATACAGCGCAATGATGAGTGACGAGCGCGCCACCAACCCTTCTACAAAACCGGCGATAGTTGCGTGATCGGCGATACGTGCCATCTCTATGTGGAACAGCCCCGACAGATGCAGCGCCCTTCCTGCGTCTTGCTGTGCAAGCGCCGCGTGTTCTTCTTCTATGTGCTTGCGCAACAATTCCAGATCATTTGCAGACGCCCGCACCGCCGCCCGGCGCGCGAGCATGGGCTCCACCAAGGCCCTGGCCTCGAACACTTCATGCGCCTCGCCAATGGAAGGGCTGGCTACGAAAGCACCTCGATTACGGTGTATTTCCACCAGTTGGAGATGCGCCAACCCGTGTAAAACCGATCTAATGATGGTGCGCGACACGCCATAGATGTCTGCCAGATCTTCTTCACCCAGCTTTGTCCCCGGGGCGATCCGATGCCGATGAATCGCCGACGTCAGCGCGGCCGATATCGCGTCAGCCTGAGAGCGAGTTTCCTTGCCATTCGATGATGGGTTCGCGTGTTCCATGTGATCCGATTCTAAACTGAGAGATTGTCTTCTCTCAATGAAGCCTGAACGTGTATATCATTTTAGTGAGGATTGTACTCAACATTGCGCCCATAAATTCACCACTTTGCGCCAAACCCGCACAGTGTTGACGCAGGCTCAATATCTATCAGCATCCGTAACTCGCGATACTTTTCCCGTTCGTCGTCATGCTTCTTGATGATCATGAAGATGGTCGGAGAGCACATGTCGCAAAGAGGTAAAGATCTCGAACTGGTCAAGATCACCAAGAGGTATGGCGATACAATTGCAGTCAATGCAGTTAGCCATCACTTCAAGCCGGCAACCTATGCTTGCCTTCTAGGACCCTCGGGGTGCGGAAAAAGCTCGACCCTGCGCATGATCGCAGGCCATGAAACCGTCAGCGACGGATCAATTCTGCTGGATGGGCAGGATATTTCTCGCCTTCCACCTGCCCATCGCGGTACCGCGATGATGTTCCAGAACTATGCGCTGTTTCCGCATCTGAGCGTCGCAGAAAACGTTGCATTCAGCTTGAAGATGAAAGGCGAGGATAAGCGCAATCGCCTTGCAAAAGCAGGCGATATGCTCGAATTGGTCGACCTGTCTGCGCTGGCCGAACGTTTCCCACATCAATTGTCTGGCGGGCAACAGCAACGCGTCGCCTTGGCCCGTGCGCTGATCACGCGCCCGCAGGTCTTGCTGCTGGACGAGCCGCTGTCGGCGCTCGACCCGTTTCTCCGAGTGCGGATGCGCAGCGAACTGAAACGTCTTCAGCGCGAACTCGGCATCAGCTTCCTGCATGTGACCCACGGCCAGGACGAAGCGATGGCGCTGGCGGACGAAATCGTTGTGATGAACGACGCCGTGATCGAACAGGCCGGATCTGCGCGCGACGTGTTCAACCGCCCGGACACTGCCTTCGTCGCACAATTTCTGGGCGGACATAACGTGATTGATCTGGCCGACGGAAGGTTTGCCCTGCGTTCGGACGCGGTTTCGTTGACGGATGCCGGCACCGGAAAGATGGAGGCGCGTATCATGGCTGTCGAATATCAGGGCACACATGTGAGCGTCTCCGCCAGAGTCGCGGGCAATCAGGATCTTATGGCATTGGTGCCGGACGCCGTCTTTTTCCAGAACGTAAAGAACCCGGGTGACGCAGTCGGTCTGACTTGGGAACAAGAAAAACTGCACCGGCTGACGCAATGAACGATCCGACAAGGAGTGAACGAGATGGCTAATCTCTCAAGAAGAAGCGTTCTCAAAACGGGCGCTGCTGCGGTCGGGGTCTCGACGCTGGGCGCGCCGATGATCTGGGCGCAGGAGATCAAGAACATCACCCTGCGCCAATTCGGCACCGGCGTATCGAACCTAAACGAGGTCGGCCAGAAGGTGAAGGAAGACCTTGGGTTCACGCTGGAAATGACCGCGCTCGACAGCGACAGCGTCACCCAGCGGGCCGCGACCCAGCCCGACAGCTTCGACATCGCCGATATCGAATACTGGATCTGCAAGAAGGTCTGGCCGACGGGCAACCTTCAGGCGATGGACGTCAGCAAGATCAAGAACTACGACAAGATCGTCGGCATCTTCAAGGACGGCAAGCTGACGCCGGAAAGCGTCATCGCGCAAGGCACCGCCCCGCATACGGTCGGCTTCGTCGAGGGGCAGGGATCGACCACCTTCGCCGACGAGGAAACCGGCTGGATGACGCTGATCCCGACGATCTACAACGCCGACACGCTGGGTATCCGCCCCGACCTGATCGGCCGCCCGATCGAGAGCTGGACGGAACTTCTGAACCCCGAATTCAAGGGCAAGGCGTCGATCCTCGACATTTCCTCGATCGGCATCATGGACATGGCCATGGTCTGCGAGGCGATGGGCGAGATCCAGTATGGCGACAAGGGCAACATGACCCAGGACGAGATCGACGCCACCTTCGCGATCTTCACCGAGGCGAAGAAGGCCGGCCAGTTCCGTGCTTTCTGGAAGACCTTCGACGAAAGCGTCAACCTGATGGCATCGGGCGAGGTGGTGATCCAGTCGATGTGGTCGCCTGCGATCACCGCGGTCAAGTCGCGCGGCATTCCGTGTGTCTACCAGCCGCTGAAGGAGGGCTACCGGAGCTGGGGAGGCGGCATCGGCCTGTCGAAATCGCTGTCGGGAATGGAACTGGACGCGGCCTACGACTACATCAACTGGTATCTCGACGGCTGGGTCGGTGGGTTCCTGATGCGGCAGGGCTATTATTCCGCCGTGCCCGAAACCTCCAAGAACCACATGACCGAGAACGAGTGGGGTTACTGGTTCGAGGGCAAGCCCGCGGTCGAGGACATCACCAATCCCTACGGCGACGTGATGGACCAGGCCGGTAACAGCCGCGATGGCGGGTCCTTCTACGATCGGATGGGCAGCGTCGCCTGCTGGAACGCCGTGATGGACGAAAACCAGTACATGGTTCGCAAATGGAACGAATTCATCGCGTCCTGACGCGACACTTGGCCGGGGCGATCCCCTTCCCGCCCTGGCCAAAGATTGACCCAAAACAACATGAGCGCGCATGACCGACCTTGCCTCTTCCGACAGATCGACAACGTCCACCGCTCCAAGGGCCAGGACCTCGGGACTGTCAACGCGTATGATCGGATGGCTGCAAGCCGCGCCACTTGCAATCGTTCTGGCCTGCTTTCTCGTCCTGCCTATCGGCATGATCGCTATCGTCAGCTTTTGGGGCGCGACCGAGTTCTCGATCTATCCGGCGTTCCAGTTCGACAACTACCGGTTCCTGTTCTCATCCCCGGTGACGTATTCGGTGTTTCTGAATACCTTCAAATACGCCGCCATCACCTGGGCCTGCTCGTTGCTTATCGGCTTCGCGGTCGCTTACTTCCTCGCATTTCACATCCGCAGCCTTCACTGGCAGATCGGGTTGTTCCTGCTGTGCACCATTCCCTTTTGGACCTCTAACATCATCCGCATGATTTCATGGATTCCGTTTCTTGGCCGCAACGGCATCGCCAATTCGGCGCTGATTTCGTGGGGTGTGATCGACGAACCGCTGGACTGGCTGCTGTTTTCCGACTTTTCGGTGATACTCGCGTTCGTGCATCTCTACACGCTGTTCATGGTGGTGCCGATCTTCAATTCGATGATGCGCATCGACCGGTCCCTCTTGGAAGCCGCTCGCGACAACGGCGCCTCGGGCTGGCAGACGCTATGGAACGTGATCATTCCCTTGTGCAAACCCGGCATCATGATTGGCACGATCTTTGTCGTTACACTGGTAATGGGCGATTTCATTACGGTCAGGTTCATGTCCGGATCGCAGAAAGCCAATGTAGGACGGCTGATTTCGAACGACATCAGCCTGCTGCAATATCCGTCTGCCTCGGCCACGGCGATCATACTGCTTTGCACGGTACTGATCGTCATCGCCATTCTCCTGCGTTTCGTCGACATCAGGAAGGAGCTTTGAAGATGGAACCACGCCCCCGTAGCTTCTACATCTTGGGAGCCTTTTTCGTGGTCTTCCTGCTCTTCCTTTACGGCCCAATCATGACCATCGGCATCCTGAGTTTTCAGGGGCCGCAGGGCGGGCTGACCTTCCCGATGAATGGCGTCTCACTGCACTGGTTCCGCGATCTGCACCAGGAACAGGCGGTCGGCGACATTTGGGGCAGCTTCGGGCGCAGCTTTACACTTGGCCTGATGGTCATGGTGACAACCGTTGTGGTGTCGGTCTTGGCAGGCATGGCCTTCCGCAAACGCTTCGCTGGGTCAGGCGTGTTGTTCTACCTGACGATCGCGAGCCTCGTGATCCCCTCGATCCTCGTCTCTTTGGGTGTCGGCCTGATCTTCAACCAGCTTGGCCTGAAAGTGCATTGGTCGACATCCGGTTTCGGATCACAACTGACATGGACCCTGCCGTTCGGCCTGCTGATCATGTTCGCGGTGTTCAACCGTTTCGACAAAAGCTACGAAGAAGCGGCCCGCGATCAAGGGGCCAGCGCATGGCAGACCTTCGCCCATGTCGTGTTGCCAATGATCGCGCCATCTCTGATCGGTGTCGCGCTGTTCGGTTTCACGCTCAGCTACGACGAATTCGCGCGCACCCTGCTGACCGCTGGCAGCTACAACACCCTGCCGCTGGAAATCTACGGGATGACCACCAATGTCACCACGCCCGTGATCTTCGCGCTCGGCACTTTGACCACTCTGTTCTCGCTCGGCATCATCGCGGTTTTTTTCCTGACCGTTTGGGTGATCCAGAAACGACGTTCAAAACAAGCGTCCGATGCCGGAAGCGGGTTGGTCTGAGGCTGCCCCTTAACCACGCCATTCCAGAAGATGTTTCTCGGCCAGACCGACGGCGCCACTGGTCAGGACACCAAGCAGCGACAGGATCGTGACCCCGGCGAACAGGCGTTCGAGATCATAGAGCGATCCGGCCTGCAGTATATAGGCCCCGATACCGTATTCGGCACCAAGCATTTCGGCAGCGACCAGCAAGATGATTGCGATGGCAAGACTGACGCGCAAACCCGACAGGATGCCCGACATCGCACCGGGCAGAACAATACGGGTCACGATGGTCGTCCAACTCAGACTGAAGCTTTGCCCCATACGGATCAGCCCACGATCAACATTGTCGACCGCGCCATAGGTCGCGACCACCGTGGGCGTGAATGTACCAAATGCGATCAGCGCATATTTCGATGCCTCATCAATCCCAAACCAGACCACGAAAAGTGGCAGCAAGGCGATCTTGGGTATTGGAAAGATCGCGGCCACAAGAGGCACCAGCCCCGCGCGCACCATCGAGAACAGCCCGATCATCAACCCGGTCGCGATGCCGATCGTAGCCCCGATCGTTGCGCCAACAATCAGACGTGACACCGACGGTACCAGGTGCTTCCACAGCATTCCGCTTCGGGTGAGATCAATCAGTGTCCCCAGAACATCCGACGGGCGCGGAACGGTCAGGTTCGAAATGTAGCCCGCCCGAGTTCCGAATTCCAACAACGCGATCAGCACTATGAACACGGCGACGCCCACCCATTTCGGCGAGCTGGGTTTGAACCCGCCGCCTCGGAACGGGACGGGGCGGGTGTCGGGGTTGGTCAACGTAGTGGCGAGGGAAACATCAGCCATCGAGCAATTCCTTGTCTGCAGCTTCGGCCTCTGCGCGCATCAATGTCCACAGATGTTTTTGGGTCCGTTCCAACTGAGGATCAGCGGCGTCGCGCTGATCCAGTGGCGTGTCGATCTCGACGATTTCGCTGATCCGGCCGGGCCTGCGCGACAGTACCACGATCTGGTGCCCCAGACGCACGGCCTCGGAAAGGTTGTGCGTCACATAGACCCCAGTGAAGGGTTGCCGGGACCATAGCGTCACCAAATCCTCCATCAACAGGTCACGTGTCTGACTGTCGAGTGCGGACAGCGGTTCGTCCATCAGCATCACGGCAGGATTCACTGCGAGCGCGCGCGCGATGGCCACACGTTGCTTCATGCCGCCCGACAATTGTCTGGGCCAGGCGCGGCGAAACTCCGTAAGTTTTGTGCGAGCCAGAACGTCGTCGATGATGGCGCGGCAACGATCCTTGTCGATGCCGTGATCGCGCAGGATGATGGATATGTTGTCTTCCACCCGCCGCCATGGCAGCAGGGCGAAGTCCTGGAAAACATAGGTCAGCGGGTTCAGGCTGTCAGGCGGGGGCGTACCCGCCTGAAGGACGCGGCCCTGATCGGGGCGTTCCAACCCCCCCATGAAGCGCAGGAGGGTCGATTTTCCGCAGCCCGACGGCCCGACGATGCAGACGATCTTGCCTTGAGGGATGCGCAGGTCGATATCACGTAGAACCTCCAAATCACCGTAGCGGTGGGATACGTCTTCCAGTCTCAATTCCATCGGACTTCCTTCCGGGCTCGGACGCGCCAAGGCATCGGCGCGCCCCGTATCGCAGTGCTACGAGATGATGTCGACGTAGCTTTCGTCGACAAGCGTCTCGTAGGCGATGTCCTGGTCCACCAGCCCTTCGGATTTGAACCAGTCGAGCTGATCCATAACCGAAGCCCTGTTCAGCGCACAATCGGCATTGATCCGCATCGCGCCGTTGACGACGGAATCCCGCGCATCTTCCACGCTGCGGTCTGGATAAACGTAACCAGCGATCAGCTTGATGATCTCTGCGCGTTCCGCGTCATCGGCAGTGTTGTCCACCAGCGCCGCGTTAAAATCGGCGGCCCCTTTCGACAGCGCCTGAAGGAAGGCGCGTGTCTGGTCGGGGGCATCGGACGCGTTCTTCGCAGAGGTGAAGACAGTCGTGACCTGATAGTCGGGGATGTAATCCGCGACATCGCCGATGATCTGAACCGCGCCCGCGCCGGCCAGCGGCTTGGCGATATGCGGAACAATGGACCATGCGTCGATCTGGCCGCTCTTGATTGCGCCGATGACCGCAGGGGTCTTCTGCAGTGGCTTGAAGCTGACTTCTGCACCCTCGGCCTGTGCGATCTTCGATCCCATATAGTGGAACGACGAGCCCGCTTGCGTAATCCCGAAGCTTTTGCCTTCGAGTTGCGACGGATCGGTCAAACCGGCTTCATAGGCGGCGTTGGAGGCCAAAATCTTCTGCCCGTCGATGCCCTGTTCTTCGCTCAGCGCGCCACCGATAACCTTGGCGGCACCCTTTTGCGCCAGCGAGATCAGCCCGCCGGAAATCGCCGTCATCGCATAATCGGCATCCCCCGACGCGATCGCGACGGCCATGGGTTGCGCCGCTTGGAAAAACTCGAAATTCACGTCAATCCCGGCTTCGGCGAAGTAACCGCGTTCCAGCGCAATGAAGCTGGGTGCATGGCTGGTGAAGCGCAATGCGCCCACGCTGATCGGTGTTGCGGCCCAGGCCCCCTTCGCGACGAACGGCGCGGTCATCGCGCCTCCCATCAGGCCCAGCGTCGCGCGGCGTGTAAAATGGGTCATTGATACTCCTCCCACAGACAAATCGACTTTCCTCGTCAGTCTTCGGCCATGCAGGTCGTCAAATGTCAAGCTGACCGAGCGAGCGAACCGACAAAACTCCCTTGGTACGGAACAGATGGGAGCCTCTCCACGGACAGCGGATGCCCGGAGCCCTTTGAAACTGGATCATACAACCGCGATTGGTAGTGGATTAATGTGATCCCATTTCATCAGCACGCCGACTAAGGGTGTCGCGTTGCATGAACTGGTATTGGTTTCTTGTGTCGATCGCTCGGAAGAACGTTGAGACCACCCTAGCGCAGCTTGAACTTTGGAACCTGTTTTCTCAGCGCTAGACCACCCAAATCCACCGAAAAGAGGGAGACAGAGCCTCATCGCCACGAGCGGCTTAAAGCTAAAAATGGCCGCTTTCGTTCACGGCAAACAATCGGGCAGCGCGACCGTCCGCGAGTATTCACCTGAATACCGGTCGTCGACCCCGTCAAAAGGAGGCTCGATCCTGCCATCCTTGGAAGCTTCAGTTCCGCGCTAATTTTACGATGAACAGCGGCACCAAGATTGTAAGCACCAGCAGCCTGAAAACATGATGCGACGCCACGAATGTGGGTTCAAGACCAAGTTGCAATGCCATCGCCGACATCGCCTCCACACCACCCGGGGCGAATGAAATCAACAACAATTCCGCGGGAAGTCCTAATGCGATGGCCACGACAGTCGCGCCCGAGCTTGCCAAAGCGCAAGCGAGAACAGTCACAAATATCCCTGCCCCAATATCGCGGCGAAGTTCATTAGGGCTGTAGCCATGGAAACGCGTTCCTATCAAAGTTCCCATCACGAGCAGTGCCGCCGCCGTTATCCATCCCGGCGGTGTACCTGGAGTGACTCCTGCGAAATGGCCGATACCCGACACCAACATGCCGCCAAAAAGCCAGGCAGCAGGTGCTCCGACCCGTACGAGAAACGTCGCCAGCGCCAATGCAACGAGAGCGAGTACAAGCAGGTCGAACATCTCCATTGCATCCGTAGGGGCCGGTGCCGCTTTCACCTCCATACCCCAGATCGACAGCAACGAAGGCACCAGCAATGTCAGGAACAAGACCCTCATACATTGCACCAATGCGACTCGTCGCATGTCGGCGGGCAGATCGACGGCCAGCCCCAGCACGAAACTCAAATGTCCGGGAACAGCCGCGAGTGTCGCCGATACCAAGTCAAAGCCAAACAATCGGACCAGAGCATAGCGACACGAGAACACGCCGATGACCAACGTCCCGGCCAAGACGACGAAGCTCAATGGCCATGTCATAGCGTACTGCAGGAAATCTGGCGTTACCGAAGAGCCGATCCCTATCCCGATAAAAAGAATACAACTGTTTGCCAGGCCAGCTGGCAACGACAGGGAAAGTCCCATGATGGCCGCGACCGTCACTGCAACAGCCGAGCCGGTGAGAAACGGTACGGGCAACCCCAACGCCGCAAACACGGCTGCCCCCGCGGCGCCCACTGTCAGCGCGGTCGCAGACTCTTTCGATAAATTTTGACGAAAGCCACGAGCCACTGACATGGTCTATGCGGGCTGCCGATCTACAATGCGTTCATCGTCGCGCATGGCCAAGTATCGCACCAATCGTTCTGATCCTTCAGAGGCGCTCACGGCCAATGTCACTCGATCAGGCATCCAAGCCCTCACGTCCAGTTTCTAACCATGTCGCAGGCGATGTCAAAAGCGGCTCTTGTCGCACCCACATCCGCCTTTCCCTGCCCCTGCGACAACCTATGCATATGCCGGGCGCGATCATACCCCGAGAAACCCCTGCAGCGCTGCAGTCAGGTTTGGTCCAAGATCATCTGACAAATACCCTCCCTCCTGTACCAGCAATGTCGGCAGTCCCACCTTTGCGACCGCTGCCGTGATATCGCCCAAGCCCTCTGTAGAGATCGCGAACCCTTCAAACGGATCGTTCACATGCGTATCCAGCCCCAGCGCCAATACGAGCACATCCGCCCCGAAATCACGGATACGTTCGAACGCGACGGCAAGCGATTCCTGATACTCGGGTTCTCTCGTACCGCGCGGCAGTGGCAGGTTCAGGTTGGACCCCAACCCTGCTCCGTCGCCGCGCTCGGCGGCATACCCCCAAAAAAACGGATAAAACCCCGACGGATCGGCATGAATGGACACGGTCAGCACATCTGCGCGGTTATAGAACACCCCCTGTGTCCCGTTCCCATGATGCACGTCTACATCAAGGATTGCAGGCCGCAGCCCAGCTGCCACGAACCGTTGGGCTGCAATGGCAGCGTTGCTCAAGAAACAGAAACCGCCGGCCATATCCGAAAAGGCATGATGCCCCGGCGGGCGGCACAAGGCGTAAGCGGACCGCCCCCCGGCCAAGACCACATCAGCTCCAGTTATAGCAGTCTGCGCTGACCAATAGGCAGACTCCCATGTCCCTTCGGAAATCGGGCAGGACGTGTCAGCTTGATGGTAGCCCGCCAAGCCCGCCGGTGAACTCGGATAACTCGCGGTGCGCGCTGGAGGGTGAATATTCGGGATAACCTCTGGTCCTGCCCCATCGACGGCTGTCCATCGGCCATGGATCGTCCGCAGGAACCCCAGATACTCAGAAGTATGAATAGCCGCGATGGGGCCAAGGCCGTTATCAGACGGCACCACGATGTCACACCCGGCGGCGATCGCTCCCGCCTTCAACCGATCGGCGCGCTCGGGCTGTTCGGGATTTTCCAGACGATCACCGTTGCGCATGAAGTGCTTCGGATCATGGACATATTGGCGGTCGTCAAAAATCGCCTTCATGTTCGTGAGGCCCCTTTGGTAAGTTCATTCAGACCGCACCATTGCGCAATGAACAGCGCAATGGTTTCCGTCACGCTGCGCAGTGACGACAGGCTGACGCGTTCGTCATAGCCATGAATAGATTCCGCCTTCGGACCGTAGACGAGACACGGGATCTTCTGGTGCACCGCGAAGACACGCGCGTCCAGATAACAGGGCATCGTGACGCTTCGCAGCGCCTTCTCGGTAACGGTTTCATGCGCATGGGCGAGCACCGCCTCTGCCTGAGATCCTTCTTCCAAAACATAGCCTTCCGCGAAGAAACCGTTCCATTCAATGTCCGGCGACAGACCTGCGAGCCTTGGGTCGTCATTTGCTGCGTTGCGGATGAAATTCTCAATCTCCGCCGCCGCGTCCCTGGCGGCGTCACCCGGGTAGATCGCGATGCGGCAATCCAGATGACACCACGCGGGCACGGATGATGCCCAGTCGCCCCCTTCGATCTTGCCAATGTTCAGATTGATTGGATGAGGGTGGTCCTCGAAATGACGGTGGCGTCCCTTGCGGCTGTTCCAGTCTTTTTCCAGCCGCCGAAGATGCCCGATCATATGGCTTGCGGCTTCGATTGCATTCGACCCGCTTCCCGTGTCCAGCGCATGCACGGGTATGCCGTGGAATTTCAGCCTGAACCAAAGCGTCCCGACATTTGCCCGCACGAGGTGTTGATCAAAAGGCTCCGGTATCAGCGCAGCGTCCGCCGTATATCCACGCGCCATGCAGGCCAGCGCGCCATTGCCCGTACATTCTTCTTCGACCACGGATTGTAGATGTATGCGCGCGGCTGGCTCGAACCCCATGCGACGCAACGCATCCAGAGCAAATAGGTTGGCGGTCAATCCGGCCTTCATGTCGCCTGCGCCCCGCCCGTACAGCCAATCCCCTTCGAGGCGGGGCTGATATGGTGACGAGGTCCAGAATTCTTTCGGCCCTGCCGGAACAACGTCGATATGCCCGTTCAGGATCAGTGACCTGCCCCGTTGCTGTTTGGGCTGATGGGTACCAACAACATTGCTCATACCACTATAGTCCACGCTGACCGGCGAGAAGCCGGAAAGCTGAGACAGAGCTTGTGCATCCAGCTCCCAGCGTTCAACGCTCAGGCCACGAGCGGCAAACGCAGCCTCCATGGCATCTTGCGCAGATGCTTCATCTCCACGCGTTGATGGGCAGGCGACGAGATCCTTCAGAAACGCGATCTGATCGTCAAACCCCGCCAGAACGGAGTCGCGGATGGCGGATTGAAGACCGCTCATACGGCCACCCGGCCCCAAGACGCGCCAGGCACCGCGGCCAGCAAAGACCGCGTGTAATCATCCTGTGGCGTCAGGAAAACTTCATGCACGGTTCCCAGTTCTACCAGCCGGCCCTTCTGCAATACGGCGATCCGATCACAAAGCTGGGCCGCTACGCGCAAGTCATGCGTGATGAAAAGCATCGACAGGCTGAAGCGATCGCGCAGGTCTTTCAGCAGTTCCAACACCTGCGCCTGAATGGATACATCGAGCGCCGACACCGCTTCGTCCGCAATGATGACCTCGGGGTCCATTGCAAGGGCGCGTGCGATACCGATCCGCTGCCGTTGACCGCCGGAAAACTCGTGCGGGAAGCGTTCTGCCGCCGCCCGGTCCAGCCCGACGGTTTCCAGCAGTTCCAGCGCGCGTTCTTTTGCCTGTTCCGGCGGAACACCTTGGGTAATCGGCCCTTCCGTAATCGCCCGCAGCACCTTTTTCCGTGGGTTGAGCGATGCATAGGGATCTTGAAACACCATCTGAACGCGCCTGCGTGCCTTGCGCAATTCTTGCGTGTCGAGAGCGTTCATGTCCTGGCCATCCAGCAAGATCTGACCGGAGTCGGCAGTGACAAGACGAACGATACTGCGCCCGATCGTGGATTTTCCGGACCCGGATTCACCAACGAGACCAAGGATTTCGCCCTTGGACAATGAGAAGCTTACGCCGTCAATGGCGGTTACGTTTCGTGATGGTTTCATCAATCCGCCGCCAGTGACATAGATTTTGTGCAGGTTCCTGACTTCCAGAACGGGCGTTTGCACAAGTGGCGTGGCATCGGGCACGTCTTCTGACGGCACGGCATTCAGCAGCGTGCGGGTGTAAGGATGTTCAGGGGATTCCAGCACTTTCGCCGCACGGCCACGTTCGACGATTTCACCATAGCGCATGACCACCACCTGATCGGCAATTTCGGCCACGACACCGAAATCATGGGTGATGAACATCACGGCCATGTTGTGGCGTTCCTGCAGTCGCTTGATCAGGTTGAGGATCTGCGCCTGCGTGGTCACGTCGAGCGCGGTCGTCGGTTCATCCGCGATCAGGATCTTGGGATCGAGCGCCAGCGCCGTCGCGATCATGACGCGCTGGCGTTGACCACCCGAAAGCTGGAACGGGTAGGCGCGGATGATCTTGTCGGGATCAGGCAAGCCGACTTCCTCGATCAAGGCCAGTGCGCGTTTGCGCCGCTCGGCCGGGTCGAACCGGTTGTGGGCTTCAAACACCTCTTCGATCTGCGCGCCGACGCGCATCAGCGGATTGAGCGCTGTCATCGGTTCCTGAAAGATCATCCCGATCCGTTCGCCGCGAATGGCCTGGCGGGCGGTGTCGGGAAGGTCGAACAGGCTATCGCCTTCGAAAATCGCCTTGCCCCCCGTGACCTTCACCTCGTCGGGCAGCAGCCCCATCAGGGCGTTGGCCGTCATGGATTTGCCGGAGCCGGATTCGCCCACAACGCAGAGCGTTTCACCCTGCTTCAGATCGAAGCTGATATCGGCCACGGCATGGTCGCGATCGGCCCCCCTGGGCAACGACACGGTCAGGTTCTGGATACTGAGAACGGTGTCCATCAGCGCCCCTTTCTTGCCAATCTCGGGTTCAGCGTGTCGTTCAGGCCTTCGCCGATCAGGTTCAGCGCCAGAACGGTCAGAAGGATCGCCACGCCGGGAATGAAACTGAGCCACCAGGCGGTTCGGATCACGGTGCGGGCCGCGCCGATCATGTAGCCCCATGACATGATGTTGGGATCACCAAGACCAAGGAACGCCAACGAGCTTTCCAGCAAGATCGCGGTCGCCACCATAAGCGACGCCATCACGATGATCGGCGATGCGGCGTTGGGCAGGATATGCCCGAACAGGATGCGCCCATTGGACAGGCCTGCCAGCTTTGCCGCCTCGACAAATTCGCGTTGGCGCAGGCTGAGCACCTCGGCCCGTACAAGTCGCGTCACCGGCGGCCAGCTGACAATCGCGATGGCCAGAGTGATGGAATAGAGCGTCGGCTGCAAGATGGCGACCAGCACGATGGCCAATGCAAAGCTGGGGATGGTTTGGAAGAATTCGGTGAAACGCATCGCGGCTTCATCGACCCATCCACCGTAATAGCCCGCCACCGCGCCCAATGGCACGCCGATCAACAGCGCGACCGTTGTGGACACGATGCCGACGATCAGGGACACACGGGCACCGTAAGCCAACCCTGCGGCGACATTGCGCCCCAATGTATCCGTCCCCAGCAGCAACCCATCCACCTCGAATGGGGGCAGGAACGGACGTTGAACCATTCGCCACGGGCTTTGCGGGAAGATGACATGGGCAAAGATCGCGATCAGAACGACGACCAGCAGGATCAGCAGGCCCAGTACGGCGCCGCGGTTCTGGCAATAGCGTTTGATGAAGTTCATGACGCGGCCCCCGCTCCGATGCGCGGATCGATCAGCCGGTAAACGATGTCCGTCACGATGTTGAAGAAGATCACCATGGCTGCGGAAACGAGGAACACGCCGAGCAGCGTGTTGTAGTCGCGCGCGGCAAGGCTATCGAACATCAGCCGTCCGATTCCAGGCCACGCGAAAACCGTTTCCGTCAGCACTGCGCCGCCAACCAGTTGCCCGGCCTGCAAGCCCGCGAGGGTCACGACCGGCAACAATGCGTTGCGCAGGATGTGGCGACGGCGGATGATGTTTTCAGACAGGCCCTTCGCGCGGGCGGTCTTGACAAAATCCATCTGCGACACCTCCAGCAGGGAGGCCCGCGTCATTCGCAAGTAGACAGCCATGAAGAACAGCCCGAGCGTCAGGGCTGGCAACACAAGGTGCTTCAGCCGGTCAAGCACCATCTGGATGCCGGTATAGTCCGCGCCAACAGTTTCGTATCCGAAGGCGGGTAACCATTCGAGCTGCACAGAAAACAGCAGCACCGACATCAGCGCGACCCAGTAAAGGGGTGTGGCATAGAACAGCAGGGCCATGCCGGTGATCATGCTGTCGGTCCACTTGCCGACCCGCGCGGCAGCGGCGAGGCCAAGGATCACGCCCAGCAGCAGCGACACGCCGAAGGCCGTCATCGTCAGCAGCAGCGTCGCGGGCAGGCGGTCGAGGATCAGGTCCAGCACCGGCATCTGTTGCCGGTATGAAAAGCCCAGATCCAGATGCAGCACGCCCCAGACATATTTGCCCAGCTGGACATGGAGCGGCTGATCCAGCCCGAACCGTTCGCGCAGCTGTTGAATGTAGATCTCGTCGGCTGCGCCGGTTTCGCCCGCGAGGACGGCTGCAGGATCGCCCGGTGCGGCATGGATCAGGAAGAAGTTCAGGATGACGATCGCCAGCAATGTGATAACTGCCTTCGCGAGCCGCCCCAGTATGAGCGTCAGGATTGCCATGTGGCCCTATGGTTCGTCGTGTTGGAGGCTGCCGCCCGATTACATGGGCAGCAGCGCGAAGGAGGACTATTCTTCGATATACGCGTCGCGCAGACCGTCATTCACGCCGATAGCGGTCGTAACGAGGTCTTTGATTTCGCACCGATAAATCGTGGGGAACTCGATCTCCAGCAACCATGCGACGGGGACGTCTTCGACGATTTCCTTCTGGATGTCGGTGTAGATCGCCTGGCGCGCATCGGCACCCACGGCGACAGCGGCCTCAGCCCATTTTTCGTCGAGCGCGGGGTTTTCATACCCCTCGACATTGTTCCACTGACTGCCTTTCGCGATGTTTGACGCCAGGTAGTTTCGCGACACACCAAGTGCCGGATCGCCATACTGGTAGAGATAGGTGTAGGCGATGTCGAAATCCCAATCCGCCAGACGCTGGTTCCAGCCCGCGACATCGGTGGCGACGATTTCGGTGTTCACGCCCACCTCATCGAGGTTTTGTTTCATCGCCTCGGCCCAGCGTTGCCATGTTTCGCCATAAGGCAGGGGCAGAATGCGAACCGTTTCACCGTCATAGCCCGAGGCCTCGATCAGTTCCCTAGCCTTTTCGGGGTCATAGTCGTACTGGGTGACCTCGTCAGTATAGAAGTTGGTTTTGGACGAGATCGGACCGGTTGCGACTGTACCGAAGCCGTTCCAGATCACGTCACGCACGAATTCACGATCCTGCGCATACATGATGGCCTGACGGAATTCCTGGCTGGCGGTCGGCCCTTCGCGGTTGTTCAGCCATGCCAGCGCATGCGGCGCGAAGTATTCCCAGCCCTCACCGGTGGAGCAAACGCCCTCCATTTCGGTCAGGCGCGGGACATCCCAATTTTCGACGGACCCGCCGGGCAGAACGTCCACCTCGCCGTTTTCGAACGCAACGGCGCGGGATGCGGCATCGGGAACCACCCGGTAATAGACCTCGTCCAGATAGGGTTGACCGTCGAGATAGTAATCTTCGTTCTTCACCAGATGGATGTAGGATCCTTTAACCCATTCCTCGAACTTGAACGGGCCGGTGCCGATTGGCGTATTGTTTGCCGGGTTCTCGGAATAATTCGTGCCTTCATAGATGTGTTTGGGCACCATCGGCATCGTGCCTGCCTCGAACACTCCAAGGAAGGGTCCGAACGGTTCCCTGAGCTTGAATTCGACCGTGTGGTCATCAAGCGCCGTGATCGTATCTACATATTCCAGGCTGACTCGTAGACGCGGGTTGGTTTCGCGCAGGAACACATCGGCGGAAAATACCACATCATCGGCGGTGAAGGATTCACCGTCGTGCCACAAGACACCCTCCTGCAGTGTGAAGGTGTAGGTCAGACCGTCTTCGGACACTTCCCATGACTGTGCCAGTGATGGTTGGGGGTTCAGGTCGGTATCATAACGCAGAAGACTTTCATAGATGTCACCCGCGACAAGCTGGGTCGGCCCGTTATTGACCAGACCGAGCATCAGACTGGGCGGTTCAGGCTGTACGACGATGTCCAGCCGCCCTCCTTGTTGTTGCGCTTGCGCGGTACAAGCCGCTGCAATCGTCAGGACGGATGCGGTAAGCAGTTTCTTCATGTCCGGCTCCCTGTCGGTCGGAAAATGTACTCGGCTGCTCTGTGAGTTCAGCCGCTGGATCTGATCCGGAGCGCGGGTTTCGAACCCGTTCTTGCCCCCAATTCGACGTCTTGCATGCGTTGCAGAAGGCTCGGCACGGGCTGCTGTTGGTGCAGCGGCAAGATCGCAAACAGGATTGTCGACAAATGAACAAAATACAATTAGAAATTTGCCTATGGGTAAAGATACTCCTGACAGGCTGTTCGAACCACTGGACCGCGACCCTCTCGCACAAAGGATCGCGCAGACCATTACCGACGCGATTCTCGCTGGACGGCTGAAACCCGGAGACCGGGTTACCGAGTCGACAATTGCTCGTGATCTGGGCGTCTCGCGATCACCCGTGCGCGAAGCCGCGCGGCTGCTTCAAAGTGCTGGCTTGCTTGTCGCACGCCCCAACAGGGGATTCTTTGTCAGGACGATCACAGCCGACGACCTCGACAGCCTGTACGAGTTGCGCAATTGCATTGAACGCGAAGCGGCTGCCCGACTGACACGTGCAGACGCTGCTGTGGCCATCCCACAGCTGCTCCAACAGTTGGAAGTCATGCGCGAGTTGGCATCGGACGGGCATCTCATCCCGCAGATCAGGGCCGATCTGCAATTCCATCGACTGATCTGCGAAGCGAGCGGTAACAAGCGGTTTCTCAGCGTTTTTGACCAGATAGCATCAGAAATGCAGGCCTGTTTCGCACTGTTCGAACGTTTGTTCATCAATTCGCACCAGATTGTCGAAAACCACCTGCTCATCATCGATGCGCTTCGATCGGGTGATCCTGAAGCGGCACGGCAAGCCATGGATTATCACATTGGCGTTGCCCGCACAGATGTGGTCGCGCGCTTTCGCGCACTGGAACGGAACCAGGGCGTCTGACCTGGGCGGGGATGTCCGCGAACAAAAAAGGGGCGCCCACGGCACCCCAAATTCAGTTGGATTACGCCAGCCTCATTCTACGCCATAGATCCGGGCAATGTCGTTGAGCATCAAATTGGCCGCGATGACCCCACCCGCCGTGTTCCAGATTCCGTCATCGACTTCATGGACATTCCCTTCCTGAACGGCCGTCAGCGATTGCCAAAGCGGATCAGCCAGAACCTCGTCGCGCAAGGCAGTCCCCTCACCGTTACCCGTGTCATAGGTGAAAAAGAAGATGCGGTCGCCATCCATGTCAGGAATGCTTTCCTTGCCGGTGCGGATCGCGAATTCTTCGACATTCTGGTTGGCAGGACGGTCAAAGCCCACATCCTTCAGCACCACACCGGAAAAGCTGTCGAGTTGATAAATACGGATCTGACCGGGGATGAAGCGAATGACAGAAACCTTCTCGTTCACCGCATCGCCCAAGGCATCGTGCAGACCTGCGACATGCGCGTCGTAATCCGCGATCACCTGCTCGCCCTTGTCCTCCAGACCCAGCGTCTGGGCGTAGAGCCGCAAGTTCACCTTCCAGTCACCACGCAAACGTTCGGACAGAACAGTGGGCGCTATTGCGGAGAGCTGAGGATAGATCTCTTCATGGCGCAGCTTGGTGCCAATGATCAGATCGGGCTGCAACGCGGCGACGAGCTCAATGTTCACACCACTTTCTGTTCCGACAGGCTGGGTATCGGCCAGTTGCTCGGATAGAAAGTCCCACCACGGATCGCCGTTCCAGGAATTGGCCGCCCCGACAGGCGTGACGCCGAGCGCCAACAATGCCTCTGTCCCTTCATTGGTCAGCACGACCACACGTTGAGGTTCGTCCGGCACCTCGGTCACGCCCATGCCGTGCTCGATCTCGCGCGCCGAGACGGGCAACGCCATCAGCGCAGCGGCGAGGCCCAAGGCAAGTTTTGTCAATTTCATCGATGTCCTCCCAAAGGAATATATCTAGCGGTCAATCCCGTAGATGACCGCGATGTCGCCAACTAGCTCACGTGCCGCGAATATTCCGCCGGCAGTGGCCCAGACCCCGTCATCCACGCGGTGGGCGCGCCCGTCAGCCACCACGGGCAGCCCCGTCCACAGCGGATTGGCGAGGGTTTCGGCTTCCAGCGCCTCACCTTTCCCATCGCCCGTGTCATATGTCAGATAGAACAACCGGTCGGCATCCATGTCGGGAATGCTTTCGCTGCCCACAGCCATGGCGAGCCCATCCTGATCTTGCGGCGACGGGCGGTTGAAGCCCAGATCATCCAGCACCAGTCCGGAAAAGCTGTCTTGCTGATACAGGTAGATCTGACCGGGAACGAAGCGCACAACCGACACGGTGTCATTGGCGTGATCGGCTAGTGCGGCGCGCAATGTCTCTATCTCGGCCGAGTAACTGGCGAGCAGATCATCGGCTTGTTCGTCTCGACCGAGCGCGGAGGCAAACAATCCCAGATTGGCCTGCCAGTCACGATTGTCCAGGGACACTACCGTTGGGGCAATCGCCGAGAGTTGGGGATAGATTTCTTCATCCCGCTTCTTTGATCCGATGATGAGATCGGGCTCCAACCCGGCAACCAGTTCGACGTTCACGGCCAGTTCCGTGCCAACGTCCTGAACGGCATCCATCATGTCACCCAAATGAGGATACCACGGATCGCCATACCACGAACGAACCGCCCCGACGGGCGTCACGCCAAGCGCCAGCACCGCCTCGGTGCTTTCATTGGTCAAGGTGATGATGCGCAACGGGGCGTCCGGAGCCGTTGTGATTCCCATCGCGTGTTCAATATCATTCGCCTGCGCAGCGGCGGCGAATGTCAGTCCAAGGGTGAAAGCAATCACAGTCCGCATGTCGATCCTTCAAGTCGCCCGCTGGCTGTGTATTTGGCGTCGCGGAACCAACGCTTGGTTGACAAAATCGCTCACCAATGTCAATCCGAGCGAAACGGTCGGATGCCATGACGTTCCTTCGTATCATCTGTATAATCGCTTGCCTGCTGGCCTGTGCAATGGTTCTGAGCCTGCATGCAGGGCTTCGTCTCTATTCCCCTGATCAGGTCTGGCAGGCCTTGCAGGGCGGGCAGACCCCCGAGGACCTGATCATCCGCACCCTACGCGTTCCCCGCACCCTGATTGGTGCTTGCGTCGGCGCAATGCTGGGATTGTCCGGTCTTCTGATGCAAGGTGCTACGCGTAACCCGCTGGCGGAACCCGGCTTGCTTGGCGTCAATTCCGGTGCTGCACTGGCGGTCGTCATCCTAATGGTGACCGTAGGCGTAACGGGGCTGAGCGGCATCGCCGCAGCTGCGGGTGTCGGAGCATTGCTGACGGTGATCGCCGTGTTTCTGATGACATCGCTGGGGGGGCGGGGCATGGACCCGACAACCGTACTACTGACGGGCGTAACCTTCGCCGCGATGTTTGGTGCCATCACCAACCTGCTACTGCTGGTCGACGAGGCGGCGATGGAAACATTGCTGTTCTGGCTGGCGGGCGGATTCGCGGATCGCAGCCTGTTCTTGCTATGGCTCGGTGTGCCCGTGCTGGTCACCGGAACCGCATCAGCTTTGGCCCTGTCCACTGCCCTTGATGTCTTGCGCACCGATGACGCCAGCGCCGCCGCCGTTGGTGTGCCCGTCCTGCGCATCCGCCTGGCATCGCTGGCCTTGGCGGCCCTGCTAGCGGCGGCGGCGGTTGCCATGGCCGGGCCGATAGCCTTCCTTGGCCTTGTCGCACCCCACATCGCGCGGCGGCTTTGCGCGGACGCCACCGAGCATCGCAAACTGATCATTCTCAGCCTGCTGACGGGCGCGCTTCTGGCCGTAACCGCCGACATCGTCGCACGGATCATCGTTGCCCCCGGCGAAGCCCCTATCACGACCGTTCTGGCGGTCGTGGGCGTTCCCGCGCTGATCTCGCTGTTGCGCCGTTCGCGCGTGGTTACCGCATGACAAACGTTCTGACCAACAACCAGCCAGCCCGCAGAACGGATACGTTTCCCTTGGCGGCTCTCGCCGCCTTGCTAAGCGTCCTGATCGTGCTGGGCATCGGTATCGGGTCGAGTTTCATGCCACCTGACCGCGTACTGGCGGCATTGCTCAGGCAATCTGACGGGCCGGATCAGGTCATCGTCTGGACGCTACGCCTGCCGCGCGTCGCCCTTGCCGCATTGGCTGGCGCTTGTCTGGCGCTGGCAGGCACGATCTTGCAGCGCGTGACCCGTAACCCGCTGGCTGCGCCATCTATTCTTGGGATTACGGACGGGGCTGCGGTGGGTGTAGTCGCGTTCCTGTGGACGTTCTCGGATGAATCGAACAACCTGACCGTATCCGTGCATTGGCTACCCCTTGCCGCCGTAACCGGTGCCGCCGTGTTCACCGTGATCGTCGCCACGCTGACTTTTGCAGACAGCCGAAGCGACCCGACGCGGCTTATCCTCTATGGTGTTGCGATTGGTGCGCTGGCCAAAGCTGCCGTGACTATCATGATGATACTCGGCCCCGTCTATCGCGCATCGCAAGCGTTGACTTGGCTGACAGGCTCTGTTGGCGCGGCCCATTGGACGGATGTCTGGACCGTTGCGAGCGTGCTGGCCCTGTCCGTCCCGCTTCTGTGGCTCGCAGTGTTGCCCCTGACTCAGCTTCAACTTGATCCTGACAGCGCACGGTCCACCGGCTTGAGCCTTGGCCGGTCCCAGACGTCGCTGATCGGCCTGGCTGTGTTGCTGACCGCAGCCGCCGTGGCCTTTGTCGGAGCCATCGGATTCGTCGGCCTGATCGCCCCGCATCTTGCGCGCCGGATCATCGCCGGGCGGGGCGCACCGTTCCTGATCGCGTCCGCGACACTCGGCGCGTGCCTCGTGCTGGCCGCCGACATCATCGCGCGGATCGCCATACCACCGCTGGAATTGCCCGCT
This sequence comes from Qingshengfaniella alkalisoli, assembly GCF_007855645.1. GTDB lineage: Bacteria > Pseudomonadota > Alphaproteobacteria > Rhodobacterales > Rhodobacteraceae > Qingshengfaniella > Qingshengfaniella alkalisoli. The sequence goes on along the minus strand of NZ_CP042264.1, from coordinate 24,907 downwards.
GGTGCACTCACTGCCCTGTTCGGAGCGCCGCTGTTTCTTTACCTGCTTCTTCTGCGACGGAGACCCGCATGACCGACCCATCCCTTGCCCGTTTCGACGGTGTTGGCGCGGGCTATGGCAACAGGCTGATCTTCCGCGATCTGGATCTGGACCTGCCGGCCGGAAAGATCGTCGCACTGTGCGGCCCCAACGGCAGTGGCAAGTCGACGGCACTACGTCTGATCCGACGTCTGATGCCTTCGCAAAACGGGGTTCTGACAGTCGATGGGCGTTCGCTATCCGACTGGAGTGGGCGTGATCTGGCTCGCGCAGTCGCCATGCTGTCGCAATCTCCGGACGCGCCGGGTGATATGCGCGTGGCTGATCTGGTAATGCTTGGCCGATACGCGCATCGGAAGCCGCTTTCGGGACCATCCACCACGGACAAAACCGCCTGCGAACGCGCGATCCATGCTGCGGCAATCGAAGACCTTGCCGATACCCCTATAGACAGCTTGTCTGGCGGTCAGCGCCAGCGCGCCTGGATCGCGATGGTGCTGGCACAAGAGGCCGGGATCATCTTGCTGGACGAACCGACCAACCATCTCGACATCGCGCACGCGCTGGAGGTTCTGGAGCTGTTGCGAAAGCTGAACCAGCAAGAGCAACGCAGCGTCGTGGTCGTGCTGCATGATCTGAACCTTGCCGCGCGCTACGCCGACCATATCGTTCTGTTCGAGAGTGGCCGGATCGCGGCCCAAGGCGATGTGACATCTGTCATGCGCGAAGACGTGCTGTCGCAGGTCTTCGGGATCGACTGCCAGATCATCACCCTGCCCGGTGCAACGCATCCTCTGGTCGTTCCCTACCCGCGCGCCATGACGAAAGCTTCGCTGGTTGCGGAGTAACATTCGGTCTTCGCGGGCTTGGCAACTACGTGAGCTCCCGCTAGTCCAACAGAAACTCCAGTTGATTCACGGGAAAATCGCCGTTCGCAACATCCACTCCGATACGCAGAACCTCAAAGCCCATGGTCTTCGCCAGATCAAGATGGTCAAGTTCGCGCCTATATAGCTTGCGCAAGTTGTCATCCCTGTCAGAGCCGAACAGTGTTGTGACGCTTGGAAAGTTCACGATACCTCGGATTCCCGCCGCCCGTATCGCCGCGAACAGCATTTCGGCTCTTCTGAACGGATCTGAGAGGCATACCGCTGCGAACTCCGGCGCGAGATGTTCCGTCTCCCGGGGCAGCTCTCGCAATAGAACACCGTTAGCGTCATGAATGGGCAATATCGCAAGATGGGCAGCCAATTCGGCCGGAAGCCCCTTAAGGCACGGACAGTAGATCCTGCACGGGCCCGCTTGGGACAGCTTCGACCAAGTCGCCACCACAACGGGAACCGATTGCCCATTTTTACCCACCGAACGTGCCTCCCGCCTTTTCTGCATTTGATCCTCACGTCATGACTGGCGTCAAGAACAGCATTGCTTTGGGAGGAGCATGATGCCGCGCATTCTTCGCGAGAACCAAACATTTCCAGAATGGTGCGAGTTGAGGGAGTTCCAGATCTTCGAAGTCGGACAGTCCTCTCAACAATTCCTGCGGACCCGACAAAGCGAGCGCATTGTGGCGGCAAACGGCGGAATTGTTGTAAGGCAGGGAAGCAAGGGCATTGTGCTTTCGCCCGGACAATTCCTGGACATTTTGCCTGGAACTCGCACTGTCGAAATCAGCGGGCTGTCGGAAACCGCGACCGCAGTACGGCTGGCCGGTGAGTGGGGAAACGAGTTGGGCGGCTGCGGCGTGTTTAGCGCGAAAGATGTCGCTGCGCCCAAGGATGGTGGTGATCCGGTGACCTATCCGAAAAGCACCTGCATCGACTCTCACTATCACGACTGTGATGAGTACTGGATCATTCTTGAAGGCAGGGCGACGGTTGTCGTCCAGAATGAAGCTGCCGAAATGGCGCCCGGTGACTGCCTGTGTATTGGCATGGGGCGCCATCACGACATGCCACAAGCACCGGAACCTGTCACAGCAATATATTTTGAAACCGGTCTGGGTCGGCAGAAGAGGATCGGACATCTGTGGGAACACACTCATGGACAGGCAAACCCGGCGGAAGGGAGAGATTGAATGACAAAGCGCGTAATCCATGTAGGTGTTGGCAGCTTTGGCCGCCGCTGGTGCAGCGAATTCCTGTCACGCAACATTGTCGATGGCACGATCGAAGTTGTCGCAATTGCCGATGTCGACACCGAGGCCGTCGCGAAGGGCCAAGAACTGCTTGGCCTGCCCGACAGCGCCTGTCACACAGACATCGCTGAAGCCTTCGCTCAGCATGAGGCGGATTTCTGCACGGTCGTCGTGCCACCGGAATTCCACGAGGCGGTCATCGACGTCGCGCTGGCCCATGGCGTCGATATCCTGTGCGAAAAGCCAATTGCCGACAGCATGGAAGCATCCGTGCGCATCGCACGAAAGGTTCGAGAAGCCGGTCGTAAAATGGCCGTAACCATGAGCCACCGCTTCGATCAGGACAAGACGACACTGCGCAAGATCATCCGCTCCGGCCAGTTGGGCGAAGTGTCCTATGTCAGTTGCCGCTATGCATCGGACATGCGCGGACACATGGATTGGGGCACGCTTTTCCGGCACACAATGCAGGATCCTCTGCTGATCGAAGGGGCCGTACACCATCTGGACATGGTCGCCGATCTGGCGGGCGCGAAGTGCCAAACGCTCTTCGCCACAACGTGGAATCCGGACTGGGCCGAATACGCCGGCGACACCGACGGAATCGTGACGATGGTGTTCGAGAACGGTGTGCGGGGCATTTACGAAGGCTCATCAAGCTCCGCAACGGGCCTGAACGACTGGACCAAGGAATATGTGCGGGTCGAATGCGAAAACGGCACTGCGATACTTAACAGCCGCGAGATCGAGATATTCACGCGCCAGCCATTGTCACACCAGCGCCACCGCGAAGGACAGGGCCAGAAGGTCCCGCTCCTGGAGCAACCCAAATGGCTGAACACGTGGTTGATCGAGAAGTTCTGCGACTGGCTTGACGGCGGCCCCGAAATGGAAACCATCGTCGAGAAGAACATCCAGGCCAGCGCGCTGATCTTCGCATCTATCGAAAGCGTCCGGTCCGGGCGCGCAATCGAGGTGCAGGATTATGTCGGAGGTTTCTCCTAACCCGCTTCTACGGCGCGACAAGGGCCGAATGCTGATAGGCGCAGCAATCGGCACCGGTCTCGCCGCCAATTTTGCGATGCGTGGCGGTGCTGATTTTCTACTGGCACTGAATGCGGGGCGCCTTCGCAGTATGGGTGAGCCTTCAATCAGCTCTATGATCGCCTTTAATGAAGCCAACAGCTTCGTCATGGGTTTTGCGGAATCGGAAATTCTCCCGCGCGCGAATGTTCCTGTGATTTTCGGTGCCTGTTGTTTCGACCCCCGCACCGACCTGCCTCAACTTGTCGACACAGCAAGGCGCTCGGGCTTCGCGGGGATCGCAAATTTTCCGACGGCCTCAATGCTGAGCGGATCGATGCGGCAACGGCTGGAAGACGCCGACCTAGGCTATGATCGGGAAATGGAACTGCTGGCTCTGGCTCGCGATGCCGGACTTGCGACGCTGGCATATTCTCATTCAGTCCATGAAGCTGAACAGGCCGCCGCATCCAGCGCTGAAATGGTCATCATCGGTTTGGGCTGGAACCAAGGCGGCGCCGAGGGGGCGCCCGAAGACGACGGCACTTTACGCGCGATCGAAGAAGCCGCCATCCATGTGGATCGCGCCGCGCGTGCCGTAGGGTCGATTTCCAAGGGAACGCTCTGCTTGGTCGAAGGCGGACCCATTGTCAGCCCCCGACACCTGGAAGAGCTGTGCGGGTTTGTGAACATCGACGGCTATGTCGGCGGCTCAACGATCGACCGTGTCCCGATCGAATCCGCCATCGAAGCGACAACGGCCAGTTTCAAGACAATTGGCGCACGCTCCACCGCCCCCGACACATCGGACACGATGCAACCGGTATTCCCTATCCAACTGGCCGGGCGCTCCGAAACGATACGCAGAGCGCGCGACCAATTGATGAGGGTATCCGAAAGCGATGTGGCGGTTCATATTGCCGTTCCCGATACCGCCGGAACACGGTCGGTGGCCGAAACATTGCACCGGCTAAGCCGAAGACGCCGACGCGAAGCCGTGACCATCTGTCTGGATGGCAGCAACAGTGAAGAGCGACGTCTGGAAATCTTCGGGCATGTTGCCGGAGCACACCCGAACAGGGATAGGGGGCGCATAGGCGTTCTTGAAGCAGCTGGCGGCGCCACCTTGATCCTCGACTGCGTCGCTGACACGTCATGTGCTTTGATCCAGGAAGTGGCTGATGCCGTTCGGCTGGGACAAGCCAAACAGATTGGCGGCACCCGCACCTACCCCGTCGACCTGCGCCTGATTCTTGTGTCGGGCATGGATATGGCCGCGACACCGGGTTTGGTTCATCTGCCTGTTCCGCGGCTGTCAGATCGTACCGAAGACGTGTCCTCCGTGCTCGATCTGGTCCTGCGTGATCTTCGCGCACGGATGCGTCGACCCCTGCTGCGTCTCGACGCAGCGGCGTGGCGCAGGTTGGTGGACTATGACTGGCCCGGAGATGTGGACGAACTTCGGCGCAGCGTAGAAAACGCCGCATTGGCGGGCAACAGCGACGTCATTACACCGGTCGAACTTGGCGATCTCAAGTCGCCGGATGCAGGCAGATCGCTATTCGCCAGTGAAAAGGACTGGATACTGGACGGGTTGCGCAGAAATCGTTTCAACCGCAGCGAAACAGCGGTCTACCTCGGAATCTCGCGCAAGACACTTTACAACAAGATCCGTCGCTATGCGCTGGATCGGGAAGGTACGCGCACCTAGTCCAACCGCTCCGCGATCGCACGGATGCCTGCCGCGAACGTGTTTCTGCCCACACGCTGCCTGATCTCCGCCTCGTCTTCAGGTGCCACATCGAACTCGGCCCACCATTCCACGAAGGTTCTATCGCCTTCCGTGATCTGCGTGCAGCGGAAACTGGCAACGTAATTCTCGATCGGCATGGGACTTTCGAGAATCTCGTAAGTGAAGAAATGGTCCTTGTCGGAGAACGCGATGAGACGTTCGCGCAGGAAACCGCCATCACTCGTCGAAAATGCCCGAACACATCCCACCTGATCCGAAGGCTTGCCGCCCTCGATCTCGCTTTTCTCGATGATAGGATGCCAATCGCCATGACCGTTGAAGTCGCGAGCAAAATTCCAGACCTTGTCGAGCGGTGCGTCGATGACATCACTGATATAGACCTTAGCCATGCTGTATCTCCTTCGGGTTTTACGTGTCTTGGCGGCGAATATTCTTGAAGGCTTCGATCTGTGCGACGAGAGCGCGTTCCGTTGGTAAACGCTCCATGCTGCTTGCCCCGTAGAAGCCGTGGCATTGCGGGCAGTTGTCCAAGATGAACTGCGCATGCTCGGGCTCTGCTATTGGACCACCATGACACAGAACCAAGACATCATCGCGCTCCTTAAGTGCGGCGGCCGCGATGCGCGCAACCTGATCGCGCGCGTCGTCTAGCGTCATCGCGGTATCTGCTCCAATAGCGCCACCAGTGGTCAGCCCCATATGCGCTACCACGATGTCAGCGCCCGCCCGCGTCATACGCCGGGCCTGCTCAACGTCAAAAACGTAGGGGGTGGTCAACAGATCCTTGCTGCGGGCGAGTGCGATAAGGTCAACTTCCTTGTCATAGCCCATCCCCGTTTCTTCAAGATTTTGCCGAAAGTTTCCGTCAATCAACCCCACCGTGGGAAAGTTTTGCACTCCCGCGAACCCGGCGCGCCTGATATCGTCGAGAAACGTATCGAAGCGGCAAAACGGATCGGTGCCGTTCACCCCTGCCAGCACCGGTGTGTGCTGCACAACGGGAATAACTTCACGCGCCATGTCCATGACGATCTCATTGGCATTGCCATAAGCCAGAACTCCGGCCAGTGACCCGCGCCCCGCCATGCGATAGCGGCCGGAATTGTAGATCACGATCAAGTCCACACCACCGGCTTCTTCGCATTTCGCCGACAACCCGGTTCCCGCACCACCGCCGATGATAGGTCGGCCTTGTGCGATCTGATCTCTGAACTTTTTCAACAGTCCCTGCCGGTCATGTTGGGTCATGTTCTTACCTCGTTCATCATGTCTTCCAGCAACCCGGCGGCGACGGACGCGAAGGCCGGATCGTTAATGTGATGGGGCAGCCGGATCACGCGACGCTTTGACGTTTGACGCAGTGTGGCTTCAACAGCCTCAAATAGCGCGGCATCCGCTGTCGGATCGTGAAAAGGTTGTCCGGGCGCGTCCAGCGCAGATACGCCACCCTCAGGGATCAGAAAGACGGTTGGCCCATCGAACAGATTCAATGCTTCACCGATTTCACGTCCTATTTGCGCGCATTCCGGCGCGGTTGTGCGCATCAGGGTGATTTGCGGGTTGTGTCGATAAAGCAGCCGGTCTGAATATCGTTCAGGCACTGTGTCCGCCGCCGCAAAATTCACCATATCCAGCGCACCCGCCGACCCGATATAGGGGATTCCAAGCGGAGCGAGCCTTGCAATGCGGTCCGGAGATGCCGCCATGATCCCTCCAGCCAACCGATCGCATAACTCGGTTGTCGTCAGATCCATTACAGCGTCCAACTGACCGGCCAGGGCAAGGTTCTCCATCGACCGGCCGCCCGTTCCGGTGGCATGAAAGACGATGGGGTCGAAGCGGTCCTTGATCCGGTCGCAAACCGCCGTCACGCAAGGGGTGGTCACGCCGAACATCGTCAAAGCGACTGTCGGTAAGTCCGATGGGTCCTCGACCTTCTTGCAATCAAGCATTCCTGAGAGCGCGGCAGCGGCATTGGCGAGGATCGGACGCGAGACCCGGTTCAATCCGCCAATGTCGGTCACGGACGGCACCATGATCAGATCGCTCGTGTCGATGAAAGGTGCCGTATTTCCCGAAGCCACGGTCGAAACCAGCAGCTTCGGAACGCCCAGGGGCAAACACCGCAACGCTGGCGCGATCAGCGCCGTTCCTCCTGATCCGCCCAAGCCAATTGCTCCGGCGATCTTCTGTCTCGCGATCCATTCGGTGAGCGCCCGGGACATTGCCTCCACCGCGCTTCCTCGTTCGTCCGTGAACACGACCGTTGACCCATTCTGGTGGCACTCGGCCACAGCCTCGGCCGTTATGTCGGCCCCCCATCCTTTGCCGCTGGTGGACACGTCAACCATCAGAACGGTATGCCCCTCTGCTGCCAGACGATCCCGCACGAAACACAATTCCTGTGCTTTCGTATCCATCGTACCGATAACGAGGATTGGAACTGCCTGCGTCAACGGACCGCTTGCCCCCGTGCATCGAACAAATGCGTACGGCGCGGCTCAAAGGTCAAACCAACCTTGTCTCCCAGCCGGATAGGCAAATCGCCATCGCCTTGAAGGATCACCGGACCGGCTTGCGTTGCGACATGAACGACGCTGGAATTTCCAAGCAACTCGACCAGTTCCGCTTCACCCGCAAGCAATGCCTCGGGTGCCTCGGGCGCGACGGGGCGCACGGATTCAGGACGGACGCCCAACGTCATGCCATTCATGTTCGACAGCTTGCCTGCGACGTGCTCCGGCAGGTCAATCGCCGAGCCGCCAGACAGGACCGCCTGGACCCCGCCCGTGTCGGAAGACGTCAACTCTGCTTCCAGAAAATTCATACCCGGCGAGCCGATGAACGCCGCGACGAAGGTGTTTGCAGGTTCGTGGTATAGCTCAAGCGGCGTACCAACCTGGCTGATCCGTCCTGCATCCAGCACCACGATCCGGTCGGCCAGCGTCATGGCCTCGACCTGATCATGGGTCACATAGATCATGGTGGTGTCCAACTCCTTGTGGAGCCGGGCCAGTTCCAACCGCATCTGCACCCTGAGTTTCGCATCGAGATTCGACAGCGGCTCATCGAACAGGAATACCTCCGGAGACCGGACCAGAGACCGCCCGATCGCCACGCGCTGGCGCTGGCCACCCGACAAATCGGCAGGCTTGCGATCAAGGTAGGGTTCCAGTTGCAGCAGACGCGCGATCTCCTGGGTCTTGCCTTCGATTTGATCCCTTGGAAGGCGCGCAACCTTCAGCGAAAACCCGATGTTCTGCTTTACCGTCATATGCGGATAGAGCGCGTAGGACTGGAACACCATGGCAATGCCGCGACGGTCCGGAGCGACCGCTGTCACGTCCTTTCCCGCGATGTGAATGGACCCTTCAGTCACAGTTTCCAATCCGCAGATCATCCGCAGAAGCGTCGACTTTCCGCAGCCCGATGGCCCGAGCAGCGCGCAGAACTCCCCGTCGCCGATCCCGAGATCGATGTCATGCATCACCTGCAAATCGCCGAATTTTTTCGACACGTTTCTCACTTCAACGTGGTGCATGGCTTATCCTTCCGCTTGCGCAGGTGATTCCGGAATCCAGACCTGCATCCGGTTGGCCCCCCTGTTGTTCCAAAGGAAGTAAGGGATCGCTGTCATTGTGGTTGCGTCGGTTCGCGGCGGGTGAGGGCTATACAGGTCATCGCCCCAACCCGCTGTGTCGATTGCCCGTGCCGCAGCACGAATGGCAACCGTTCCACCGAAGTCGTTCATCTTGGCCGTGGCGAGTTCTGCATCGCGCGGCAAAGTCAGATAAGGCAATTCCGGCGTGTCCTTCGCTTCCACACAATAGACCAGTGGCCCCCGGCGTAGCGCAACGCGGCCTCGGTCATCCGCAACATTCGGATGCGCCCAGAGCCTCTCGCCCCGCATCGGCAGATCCAGCGTCACGCGATCGCCGTCTTGCCACTCACGGTTCAACCGAAGGTATCCGTTCTCAGTGAACGCGGTGACGGCTTCACCATTGATACGAACCGTGAAATCCTTGGCCCAGCCGGGAACACGCAATGCCAGCGTAAAGCTGTGCGGGCCGTCCAGACCCAATTCTACATTGACAGTCCCGTCATAGGGATAGCCCGATGCCTCGGACAATGTGACAGGCCGCCCGTCTATGTCGAGCTTCGCCTCGATCCCGCCATAGATATGCATCGCGGCCAAGCCGGGCCCGGTTGAACAGAAATAGCCCGCAACTGACGCGATCAGGCGCGAGACGTTCATCGTGCAGCAGGGGCAGAAGTGCCAGTCCCAGCGATGATGGGATCCGTCGCTTTCCAACGGGTTGTCGTAGAAATACGTATCGCCCTTGCGCGACAATCCAACCAACGCGCCGTTGAACAGCGACAGTTCCATGATGTCGGCATACTGCCCATCCAGTTCCAGATCGAGCATTCGCCGCGCCCAGAACACCATCGCAACAGACGCGCATGTTTCAGCATACGCGGTTGCGTTGGGCAGGTCCCAGTCCTCGGTGAAGCCTTCATTGCTGGCCGATGGTCCAAAACCGCCGGTTACATACATCCGACGATCGACGACGTCATGCCATAGGGCGCGGCACGCGCGCGCAAGATCTTCATCCGCAGTCTCCGCCGCCATGTCGGCCATCGCAGCATACATATACATTGCACGGACCGCATGCCCGACAACCTTGGTCTGTTCACGAACCGGCAGATGCGACTGATTATATTCCAGTGTGCCTTGCACCCAGTCTTCGTTCGCCTCGCCGCGCGCCTGCATTTCCTCGATGAAATAATGCGGGTGCTGCCCACGTTGGTCGATGAAGTATTTTGCCAGTTCGAGATGCTTCTGTTCACCCGTTGCATGGTAAAGCTTGATCAGCGCCAGTTCGATTTCCTGATGTCCCGGATAGCCCTTACGCTTCCCCGGCTCTGGCCCGAACATATCCCGGATATGATCCAGGTAGCGCTCCGTGATGTCGAGCAACCGTCGGCGCCCCGTGGCTTGCCAATAGGCCAACGCGCCTTCCAGCATGTGCCCTGCACAATAAAGTTCGTGATTGTCGCGCAGGTTGGTCCAGCGGTTCTCAGGCTCATGCCGCAGATACCACAGGTTCAGATAGCCGTCCGGCTCCTGCGCGGCTTCAAGATCGTCGATGATACCCTCGATCTGCGCGACAATGGTATCGTCCATCCGGTGGCGCAGGGCATAGCTCGCCGCCTCGATCCACTTGGCCGCATCGCTGTCGCGAAAAATCTCCTGCGTAAAGCCGTGCTCGTTGCGAGGAATATAGAGCGGTGGGTTATCATCACGACGTTTCATGCATTCGCGGATGCCGCTTTCTTCAAGCTTGGCGTACTGGGTCGGGATGGTCGTTTCCAAAACGGTATCCAGCCGTTCTTTCCAGAAAGCGCCGGTCAGCTCTACATCGGTAAACGGCACGGCGAGGCTTTTGCGGGAGGGTTTCGTCATTTGACTGCTCCGTTCAGGAAGCCGCTCACGTAATACTTCTGCAAGAAAACATAGAGCAGCGCGCAGGGAAGAATGGAAATGATCACGCCCGCTTGCAGCATGCCCCAGTCGATGGCGCCGTAGCTGCCTGTGCGCGAGGCCACCAGCATGACGGGAATGGTAAATTTGCTTTCACTGTTCATGAAGATCAGCGCGGCGATGAATTCGTTCCAGCTCATGATGAAGGCAAATAGCGCAACGGTCGTCATGCCCGGCACCACCGCCGGCAGGAAGATACGGAACAGCGCTTCCATGCTGTTGCACCCATCGATCATCGCAGCCTCCTCCAGGTCTTTCGGAACCGCCTCGAAACTGGTGCGCATCAGGTAGACGCTGAAGGGCATCTGCAACGCCGTATGGATCAACGCCAACCCCACCTGTGTCTGCTGTAACCCCAGCTTGTTGAAGACCAGAAGCAGCGGTGTCAGCAGAGCTTGATAGGGGATCATCAAGCTGGCCAGAAGCAGCAGAAACAGGAACTCCTTGCCCGGGATAGGAAAACGCGCAAGACCATAGCCTGCCGGAACTGCAAGCAGCAGACAGAAGAAAATCGTCAGAAACGCCACGACCAGAGAATTGGTCAGGTAGACCCCCAACCCGGCCTGGTAATTGGCGAAGTTCAGATAGCTCTCCAGCGACAGCGACGTGGGCAGGTAGCTCGGCGGCACGGCCTGCGCCTCCGCTGCCGGTTTCACGGACGCGAACAGCGACACGATCAACGGAAATACCATCAGCGCCACGACGAACAGGCAAATAGCCGTAACCAGATACCGCTTGCGATTTGTTTGACCGGCAATAGACATCAGCGGCGTCCCTTCCAGCGAGTGATCAGAATTTGCAGGCTGGCCATGGCGAAGATCATGGCGACGAGTATCACCGACAGCGCCGCACCGTACCCCAGACGAAAACTGCGGAACGAGTTCGTGTAGATCCAATAGACCGACGTGATCGTCTGGTTGCGCGGGCCACCCTGCGTCATGATGTAGAACTGGTCGAAGGCCAGAAGCGACGGAACCGCGCTGACGATGATGAAAAGCGTGATTGTCGGCAAGGTCAGCGGCACCATGATCGACCAGACGCGCCGCCAGTAACCTGCGCCGTCGATCATGCCAGCCTCGGTAATGTCATTCGGGATGGATTGCAGCGCCGCAACAAACAGGATCATCCCCAGCCCCACGATCTTCCAGGTGACCGAGATGATGACGCCCAGCATCGCCATGTTCTGATCGGCAAACCACACGGGCGCGTTGTCGATCAGTCCGACATCCATGAGAAGCTTGTTAAATAGTCCGACCTGCTGATCGAACAGCCAGAACCACAGGATCGACGACGACCCCAGACCGATAACGACGGGCAGAAAGATCACCCCGCGCGTGAAATTCTGTATGCGTGAACGCCCCATTGTCAGCAGCGCCGCCAAATAGCCCAGCACCAGCAGAATTGGCGTAATGACCAAAGTATATTTCAACGTAAACCAAAGTGACGTCCAGAACTGTTCATCTTCCCAAGCACGAACGTAATTTCCAAAGCCACGGAATGCGCCCTGACCTTCAAGCAGGTTCCAACGGAACATCGACATGTAGACAAGCTGCGCGAACGGGTAGAGCACGATCACCCCGATGAAGATCAAGGCAGGTGCTACATACAGTAATCCCGTAAGCCAGCTTCGGCTGACATATGATCTGGCGGCCATTTCGGTCTCCGCTATCCGGTGAGGTCTTCTCACCCGCCGCCGAAGCGACGGGTGACGGGAGCAAATTTGATGGAGGGCGGACTCAGACGCGCTATTCGTCGCAGACGATCGCATTCATGCGATCACGCCCGGTTTCGATGGCTCCGTCGATATCCCCGTCGAACACGGCCGTCTGGATGACCTGCAACCATGGGCCAGCCGGATCGTTCGACAATGCGAAGAAATGCGTACTGTAAGGCGTCTTGGCGCTTTCCAGTGCCGTTAGCGTCGTCATAAGCTTTTCCTGGCCGTCGAAGGCCTCCGCCGCGATATCGACACGTCCCGGCATGTTTCCGGACTCGGCGTACACACCCTGCTGGACATCGTCCGAGATAACCCAGTCGAGGAATTCCCGCGCCGCTTCCTTATGCTCTGCTTTTGACGGTATCATCAGGATGTCACCGCCCGCGAAGGAACTGATCTGGCCTTCCTCTGGCCCCGGAAGCGGGGCGACACCAAAGTCGATATCCGGTGCGATTTCGGCGTAAGTTCCCACCGCAAAATTGCCTGACCCCATCATGCCGACATTCCCCGCAGTGAACGCTGACACGAATTGCGCGCCACCATCGACCTGCGCGCTTTCGGGGATAAGCCCCTCTTCCCACATCGTGCGGTAGTTCTGCAGGATCGTTCGGATCGACTCGCCTTCCAACGCCGGTGCGTCACATTGCGACGGCAACACTTCGGTGCCGTCTACAGCCCACATCTGGGGCGCCATGGTGAAAATATTGCACCCGCCACATGCGCCCGAAAAATAGAATCCGTAAACATCGTCTCCCAGCGCATCTATGGCCCGGGCTGCTTCCAGTATCTCGTCAGTAGTCGAAGGCGGATCTTCGGGATCCAGCCCCGCCTGTTCGAACAGATCCTTGTTGTAGATCAGGATTGAATTCTCGGGTGTAAAAGGGACGCCGTAGAAGCGGTCGTCATAGGTCGCGAGATCGCGATGCGCTTGAACGGTGTTTTCCCACGCCGGGTTCGCCGTCACCTGATCTGTCACGTCCTCGAAGAAGCCCGCGCGCATAAAGGGTGGCGCGAAGATCAGATCCAGGGACAGCAGATCAGGCACGCTTCCCGACGTCGCGGCGGTCACGAATTTGGTCACCATTTCGTTGGACGGAATGATCGTCAACTCGACCTGCTGGTCCGGATGCTCCTCGTTCCAGCGATCAACCACGCGTTCGGTCAGCGCCGCGCCACTATCGCGCGCCCACATTGTCAAATCCTGTGCAATTGCGGTTCCAGCCGTCCCCGCGAACATCAGCGCGATTGCAGAGGCGCTCGCGCCTCGCCACATATATCTGGTCATGGCTTCCTCCCATTTGGTGCAACAGATCTGTTCCGCCCGTTGCTGTCTGGAAGTGTCGTAAGAACCAGCATCGTCAAGCAACACTGAGTTGCCTGCTCTCGGGTAAAAGTGGGTAAGACGAGTTGTGGCGCCGACCCGGACATCTTGCGCGGTGTCCCGCACCAGCGACTGGCATGTTGCGCATAACCATCTTTGCGGCTGTGTTGATCGTCTGGCAGCATCGCTATTGCGCCTAGAGGTTGCGGTCGAGCAAATCTGACGATAACAGTCAGGCACGCAAGCTCCACGCCAGCGCCCGAAACAACGACGAGCGCAGCGAAGGACGATTTCTTGCTTCTCCCCGATTGCAAATCAACGCCCCGGAACATGGTGATCCGCCTCCTCCCGCAAGACGACCAGTGGCTCGAGGCACACGAACAATGACGAGCAGACGCAACATCCTTCTGGGCGGCCTTGCACTGGCTGGCGCTCTGCGCTCGGCTCACAGCCAGCCAGTGCAGACGCTCGACGGCCCCACGATTTTCGAGACGGGCACGCCCGCCTACCGCTTTGACCGCTTCACGCTACCCGCGCCTACGGGCAACACCGACTACGTAATCCGCGTAGCCTGGCCCGACCGCAGCCCGCCGCCCAACGGCTTCACAACAGTCTTTGCGCTCGACGGCACCGCGGTTGCGGCAACGCTGAACAGCACTCTGCTGACCCGAATGGCCGAGCAAGGCGGTCCCGCAATTGTCGCGATCGGCTATGATAGCGGTCAGCGGTTTGCGTCCCTGGAACGCACACGCGACTACACGCCCCCCAACGCGAACGGCGACCCCGTCAAAGATCCACGCGGGCGGGACGGCGGCCATGCGGCGGCATTCCACGATCTGCTGATCCACAAAATCATCCCGCAAGCAGAAAGCATCGCCCCACTCGACCCTGGCACACGGCAGCTATGGGGGCACTCTTATGGCGGATTGTTCACTCTGTTTGCCGCGATGCGGTCGGACGGCAGCTTTGGGCATTTCACCGCCGCCAGCCCGTCTCTTTGGTGGAATGACGGCGAGTTCGCGGCGCAGCTTTCCAATTGGCTCGACGGCGACCCTCTCATGAGCGCCACGCTTGATATCGATCACGGCTCTGCCGAGCGCCAACGCGCCAGCCGCCCTGCGAACGACAACGCGCAGAAACTTGTCCGAATGCGCGATGCTGTCCCCGAGAACCTTCTGGAACAGTTCGACGCCCGACTTCGCGACAAGGGGGTGACCGGGCAAATGACCACCTTCGACGGGTTCAGCCACGGCGAAACCTTTCCCGCCTCACTTCTGAAAACACTCGGCGTTACGGATCAGTCGTGAGCAGCAAGAACACGCCATGGGTGCCTTGGCCCATGTCGTGCCCCTCCTCCTCCCGGGGCAACCAGCCACAGCATTGCTGCAGCCAACAAGGCGCAACAACAACTCACGGGCGACCTGCCCGTTCAACCAACGAGGACATGAGATGTTGAATGTGAAACGCGACAGCCGCGCCCTTCTGGGCAGCGTTGCCGCCATGCTGGTCGCCGCGACCCCGATTTTCGCGCAAGGCGCGTTCGAGGTGCTGGACCGTGGCTTTGACGGCAACATTCGCTTCAGCGGCCAGAACCGTGAACCGATCACCGCGGGTACGAAAGCCGTTGTGTCCGGCAGCGGCCTGATACCCGGTCAAAAGGTCACGCTGCGCCAGAACAGTGTCGTGCTGAACCCCGATGCGCCTTATGTCGCCGATGACGAAGGCAATTTCGAAGCCACCCTGGCCATCCCTGCATCCGCCTTGCCCGGTACGCATCCGGTGCTGGCTGAAATTTCGGATCCGTCTTACGGCATGGCTGTTGATTTGAAGGTGTCTCCGGTGCTGGAAGAAAGCGGCGATTTCGTAACCTTCGGCAAGCAATTGGTGCGCGGTTTGTATCAGGTCGCCCAGTCGGACAAGCTGGGCGCGGTCTATGTCACTGCTGCAGTCGGCAGGCCACCAGTCAAGGAAAGCACGCTTCTGAAACTGGACCCCGAAACCTTCGAGGTTCTGGCACAGGTTGCGCCCGCTCCGGCCCCCGCGCGCGAAGACGGCAGCGATAGCGGTCTTTTCGCAGTTTACGGCGTCGGTGTAGACGAACCGAACAATCAGGTCTGGGTCACCAATACCCGCCAGAACACCGTCGCGGTTTACAGCGCAGAGGACCTGTCACTGGTCAAACAGTTCAGCACGGACACGGTAGGGCATCCGCGCGATGTAGTCGTCTTCGACGGGAAAGCCTATGTCTCCGCGACCTTCGAGCCTCTGATCCATGTCTTCGACACCGAAACGCTGGAAGAACTGGCACCCATTGAGCTGTCCTCCTCGCGCCGTCGCGCCGAATTCGGCACTGCAAGCCTGCAACTCGACCCGGCAGCGGGCGCGATCTATGTCGTCAGCCTGACCACCAACGAGGTTGCGGTTGTCGATCTGTCAAAAGGCAAAGAGGTCGCCGTCTACCCCGTTGACGGCTCCGAAAGCACCATCGGCGTGGGCCATGACCCGAAGACCAACCGCATCTTCACAGCGGGCCAGGGCAGCGACAACGTGATGATCCTGGACGGCGACACGGGCGAAGTGCTGCATGAAGTCCTGGTGGGCGCCAACCCGCTGAACATCGCTTTCGATCCGGTCACCGATCTGGCCTATGTCGCCGTGCGCGCCTCGGGCACGGTCGTGATGATCACTCCAAACGGCGAAGTCGTGGGCAATATCGCTATTGGCAGCTTCCCCAACCATCTGACGGTTGACGGCAACGGCGGTGTGCTGGTCGTGAACAAGGCCAAGGACGAAGACGACCCGACGGGCGATCACATCACCCGCATCACCCCCGCCAGCTAGGCAAGATGCGTGGCGGCCCGGCGTCGCCACATCCACCCACGGAGCCACCATGAAAACCCTGACCCAAATTTGGCCGGATGATCTGGCGCAACTTTACCACGAGAAAGGATACTGGCGCGGCGAAACCTTCCCGGCACTCTTACGCGACCGTGCAGTCCGTTTCCCCGGCCGCGTCGCCGTCGTGGGGGGCGATCAACGCTGGACCTATGCCGATCTGCACGACAAAGCCCGTCATTTCGGCGCGGGACTTCTCGCGCGCGGACTGGTTCCGGGCGAACGGGTTCTCATCCAGATGTCTAACGTGCCCGAATACTTCATCGCGGTTTTCGGCATCTTCGCGGCGGGACTGATCCCGGTCTTCGCCCTTCCTGCGCATCGCCGGGTAGAACTGGAACATCTCGCCCGTAAATCCGAGGCCAGCGCGATCATCACGCAAGACCGTATCGAGCGCTTCGATCATTCTGCGCTGGTGGCCGATCTGGTCGCGGACCTGCCGGATCTGCGTATGGCCATCATCCTTGGCGACACCGCCGATCTGACATCATTCGATACGATCACCGGCAATCCCGCGACCCTGCCCGCCGACCCCGATCCGCAATCGGTGGCGTTTTTGCAAATCTCCGGTGGCAGCACCGGCCTGTCGAAGTTGATCCCGCGCACGCATGACGATTACATCTACACGCTACGCGAAAGCGCGCGCATCTGTGAACAGGATGAGAAATCAGTCTATATGGCCGTGCTACCTGTCGCCCATAACTTCACCATGAGTTCTCCTGGCGTGCTGGGCACGTTCTACGCCGGCGGCACCGTTGTTCTGTGCCCGTCCCCCCTGCCCGATGTGGCCTTCCCACTGATCCGTGCCGAAGGCGTGACCATCACAGCGCTGGTGCCGCCCCTTGCGCTGTTGTGGATGGACGCTGCTGAGAAGTCCCGCCCCAACCTGCCGTCCCTGCAACTGCTGCAAGTGGGTGGCGCAAAGTTCCTGCCGGAAGCCGCCCGCCGCGTGACACCCACACTCGGGTGCCGTCTGCAGCAGGTCTTCGGGATGGCTGAGGGGCTGGTCAACTACACCCGCGAGGAGGACACTGACGATATCACCGTCACCACGCAGGGCCGCCCGATCAGCCCGGACGACGAAGTACGCATCGTAGATGATGCGGACCAGCCCGTCGCAGACGGTGCCACTGGCCATCTTCTGACCCGTGGCCCCTACACAATCCGGGCCTATCACAATGATCCCGCCGCCAATCAGCGATCGTTCACCAAGGACGGCTTCTATCGCACCGGCGACGTGGTCAGCCGCCTTCCCTCGGGCCATCTGATCGTGCAAGGACGCGCCACGGACCACATCAACCGCGCCGGGGAAAAAATCTCGGCCGAAGAAATAGAGAACCATCTGATCGCGCATCCCGACGTGTTTGACGCCGTTGTCGTATCCATCCCCGATGCGCATCTGGGCGAACGCATCTGCGCTTTCATACAGCCCTCTGGTGACGATCTGAAGGCCACCGATATTCGCCGCTGGATGCGCACGCGTGACATCGCCACCTTCAAGACTCCCGACGAGATCCGCTTCACCGACAGCTTCCAGACCACAGCGGTCGGCAAGATCAGTCGTCGCCAGCTTCGGGGGCATATCAAAGACGAATTGCTGAACGGATAGGCCATGACCCAGAACCTGACAAAGACCCAAATCCGCGCCGATCTGGCGAATGCCCTGAAGATCTCACCCAGCGAGTTGGCCGACGATGACAGCCTTCTGGATTTCGGCCTCGACTCCATGCGCGCGCTCGGCCTGCTGATGAAATGGGAAGAGGCAGTTCCGGGCCTCGATTATTCCCGTTTCATGGAAACCGAAACGCTCGCGGAATGGTGGGGAATCATCGACGCCACGCAGTCCCGCTCATGAGGGACATGCCCGCCCGTTGGCCCCTTTGCGCCGCACAGGATGGCATCTGGTATGCGCAGACGGGCGCACCCGACAGCCCCGCGTTCAACACCGGACAAGCCCTTGATCTGCGCGGAACCCTGGATGTCACCGCGCTACAGACAGCGGTCAATCAAACGGCGGCGGAGGCCCAGTCGCTCGCCCTACGCTTTGCAGGCACGCCTGACGGTCCGGTTCAATGGCTGGCGTCGAACGGATCCCCTCGCCTGGCTCATCGCGACTTGTCGCATGCCCCCGACCCAAGCGCCACCGCATGGTCGGCCATATGGAACGAGCTTCACGACCCGATCAACCTGTCCGACGGCCCCGTCGCCGGCTTTACCCTGTGGCGTCTCGCGCCCGATTACCACATCCTCAGCCAGTGGATGCACCATCTGGTCGCTGACGGGTACACGAACGTCCTGATCTCCAATCGTATCGCGGAACTTTACAACGCCGCACGCGACGGCCACGTACCCGGCCCCGCTTTCGCGCCCTTTGACCGCATCCGCGATACCGAGGGGGGCTATGATACATCTACGCGCCGGGACACCGACCGCAGCTACTGGCATAGCCGCCTCAGCGGAATCGAGACCATGGGCGAGATCAAACCCGGCCCCGCCCGTTTTTCCGACGGCTTCCACCGCGCAGAAATCGCGCTGGCCGCAGAGGATCGGCACGCGCTGCAATCGCTGGCTGATCGCGCGGATACAAGCTGGCCCGACGTGCTAACCGCGTTGACCACCGCCTATTATGCCCGCCACATCAGCGAAGGTCAGGCTGTCCCCGGTATTCCGCTGATGAATCGCATGGGCAAACCGGCCCGCGCGCCGGGGACGATGGTTAATGTGCTGCCTCTAGTAGTCGAAATCGACGAAGCAACGCCGCTGGACGATTGGCTGCGGACAGCAGCTTCCGCCCTGTCCGACCTGCGTCGTCACGGTCGTTATCGCGGCGAGGTGCTACGACGTGAACTGAAACTCGTCGGCGGTACCAAGAGGCTGCACGGTCCATTGATCAATGTTCTGCCCTTCGACCCGACCCCGCGCTTCGACGGGCTGAAAACGGAACTGACGATAACCGGCGCAGGGTCGGTCGATGACCTGACCTTCACCTTCCGTGGCACGGGAAAATCCGGCCTGATGCTGCAATGCGATGCAAACCCGGCCCGCTATAATAGTGAAGAGGTCGAGGCCCACCTCGCCCGCCTGCACGCGTTCATCCGAAATGCCACGCATGCACAACGCCTGTCCGACATACCCACCCTCACGGCAGACGAACGTCACCTCCATGTCGTCACCCGCAACATCACGACGAAGCACGTGCCAGACACGACGCTCTCCGCGCTAATCGAGGCTAGGCTGCGCGACACCCCGGAACGAACCGCACTGGTCTTCGACGACGACACGATGACGTTTGCCGATGTCGACCACCGCAGCGCCGCTCTTGCCGCGCAGCTTCAAACGCACGGAGTCGGGCCGGAGGTGCGCGTCGCCATCGCCCTGCCCCGCTCTTTCGACCTGTTGATCGCGCTGATCGCCGTTTTGCGTGCTGGTGGCACCTATGTGCCGCTCGACCCCAATGACCGGTCCGAACGATCCACCGATATGCTCAGGCGATCCGAGCCGGTGATCGTGCTGGCCGCACCGGATTACCCCGCCGGTGCTGCGCAACTTTTGCCCCCCGGTGAATGGCAGGACCACGGCCAGCCCACCGCCTGCGCCACCCCCGACAGCGCCGCCTACACACTGTTCACTTCCGGTTTCACTGGGCGTCCAAAAGGCGTCGTGATCGAGCACCGCGCCATTGTGAACCGGTTACTTTGGATGCGCAATCATTACGATATCGGCCCCAAGGATCGTATCCTGCAGAAGACCCCCGCGACCTTTGATGTGTCGGTCTGGGAATTCTTCCTGCCGCTGGTCTCAGGTGCCACGCTGGTGATCGCCCCGCCGGATGCCCATCGCGACCCCGCACGGATCGCCGCGCTGATCCGCCGGCATGACATCACCGCGCTACATTTCGTGCCCTCGATGCTGGCGCTGTTTCTTGCATCGCCCGATGCACAGAAACTTCGCATCCGCCACGTTTTCAGTAGCGGCGAGGCGCTGCCCACGGAAATGGCCAGACGGTTTCATCAGACCATCGACGGGCAGTTGCACAATCTATACGGCCCCACCGAAGCTGCCATCGACGTTTCCTTTTTCGAGGCAACAGGGGATCATCACGTTCAGTCTGTTCCGATCGGCACGCCCGTCTGGAACACGCGTCTCTATGTGCTGGATGGTCAGTTGCGACCCGTGCCGGATGGGGTTGCGGGCACACTCTACATCGCCGGTCAGCAACTGGCACGTGGTTATCTCGGCCAGCCCGAGCTCACCGCCGAACGCTTCCTGCCCGATCCGTTCCACCCCAGCGAGCGGATGTATGACACCGGCGATCTGGCCTATATGCGTTGCGACGACGCCATCGTTTTCATTGGTCGCCGCGATCAGCAGGTCAAGATCAGGGGGGTGCGCATTGAATTGGGCGAGATCGAAACCGCCATCCTCCGCACCGGGCTCGCTCAAAACTGCGTGCTTCGCACGGATCAGGATAGCGGGACGACCCGCCTGATCGCCTACGCGGTGTTGCAAGGCGGTGTAGACACCCACCAGTTGCGTGACGAGCTACAACACCGCCTACCCCCTTCCATGCAGCCGCATGTAATTGTTCCGCTATCGACCCTGCCACTGACACCGAACGGCAAGCTGGATCACAAGGCCCTGCCGACACCGAATGTGTTGGCCGAACCAACACGCCCACTGGCCGACGGAACCGAGACGCTTCTCGGTCGTCTCTACGCCGAAGCGCTTGACCTGCCCCGCCCGGCGTCACCTGATACCGATTTCTTCGCTGCCGGTGGCGACTCGCTTTCAGCCGTTCAGCTCACACTGCTGATCGAACAGGAAATTCAACATAATCCTGGTCTTGGGGCGATCCTGGAAACCCCCGTCCTCTCGGCTCTCGCCCGCCAGATCGATGGCGCCAAACAGGTCAATGACGGTCTTGGTCCAGTACTGAATATTGCCGAAGGGCGCGAGCCGGCTTTCTTTGCCATTCATCCCGCCGGCGGCCTTGCATGGTGCTATCGCGGATTGGCACAGCGGATGAAACACCGCGTGGTTGGTCTGCAATCTCCGCTTCTCGACGCCACCCGCGAGGCACCGCAGAGCCTGACCGCCCTTGCCAAGGAATACAGCGACCGGATCGAGACGCTGGCCCCTAACGGCCCAATCAACCTGCTTGGCTGGTCACTGGGCGGGATTATTGCGCATGCCGCCGCCACTGAGCTGCAGTCTCGCCAACGGCAGATCGGGACGGTAGCGCTGCTCGATGCCTACCCCTCCAATTGCTGGCGCGATCAGCCCGAGCCGGATGAAGCCACCGCGCTCGGGGGGTTGTTGGCGATCGCCGGTTTCAACCCTGACCAATTTTCTCACCTGAAAGGCCGCGATGCGATCATCGGATTTTTACGCGACCAGAGCCATCCGCTAGCGCTGTTGCCAAACCCGGTGATCGACGGCGTCATCCGGTCGGTGCAGCAGGTCAACCGCCTCGTTCGCGAGCACCGAGAAGCGCGCTACGATGTTCCCGTTCACCACATCTACGCCGCAAGGGATCATGCGGGAACTCCATTCCACCCTGAGCTTTGGCGACCTTATGCAGCATCCATTGATGTGCTGGAACTTACCTGTGGACATGCCGATCTGATTGCGGCACCCTACAGTCAGCAGGTGGCGAACCACATAGGTCACACGGCTTAGCGTCAGCTAGTTTATCCCCATATTTTCAATATCTTATTGGAATTATGACCATAATTCAGGTGTTTTGTGCGGCTGTGGTTATGCCTTCCGCAACCAGAGCAAGAAAGGGTAACCCGTGGGTTACCCTTCTTTTTCAGACAGGTCATAACCCGCGGGTTACTCCTTCCCGAGCGATCGTATCCGTGGCCCATCATCACGCCGAAGCGCCTCCTCGAATGCCCGGATCGCACGTTCAAGCTTCTCGCGCGAAATCTCGGCAAAGTCGTGGTTGCTCACGATCCGACACTCGCCCCGGCGCGCGGTGACCTTCAGATCGCCAACATGGAATTCGAACTTCTGCCGCGCCGAACCTTTCCCCTTGGCGCTTCGCGCACGCCGACCGCCGGCAAGAAAATCCGATAACGCCTGCGACTGTTCTTCGCGGGTGTCTGCCGATTGCAGCTCGCGACGCAAGGCGCCTGCCCTTTCCGGCTGCGCCTTCAGTACGCGCGACACTTCAACCCCGACATTGCGCGAAACATCTTTGGGCCACTGCAGGTCGCCCCCCAATTCACCCAGCAGGTATACGAAGCTGCGGATGTACGACCGCTTCATTTTGTGCAACGATCCGTATAGGCGGCCGACCAAGACATCCGCATCGCTTTCATCAATCGCCGCATCCTGTGCCGCCGTGATCGCCACCTGCGCCATTTCGGCAAACGTCAGGTCTTCACGCACAACATTTTCTTCGACCATGTCGATATAGCGGGACATACGGCTGATATCTTCAGCATTCGTCTCTGCGGCATATTCAACCCGCGCGATGACTTCGGTGAACCGGTCTTCGCCCGTTTCTGCCACAAGCTGCTTGAGTGCCGTCAGCCTGCGCCAGCCCTTCTTGAGCTGGTAACGCCCGTCATCCCCGACATAGACCTCGATCGGCTCCTTCTGTCCGCGCTCCCGGATGGACGCCTTCAGCTCCTCCATCTCGTCCGACGCGGCAACGGATTCCAGATCCAACCGATCACGCGGGAGATCATCGGTGTTAACCTCGTTCAGAAACAAAGATACCAACACACGACCCGTCGCCTGAGCCTCACGCCAGGCTTTGGCGTCCTTGGCATTCTGGCGGCGTTGCTCGACTTTTGCCTCGGTGGTTTCCTGCAAGCTCTGTGCCGCCTCACGCACCGCTGCGCCCATGGGGCCCACGCTACGTTCGCGCTTGTGCTCTTCCGGCGATACGCCAATCGGGTCAAAACCAAACTTGTTCTTCGATGACATGACTCAGCCCTCCTTCTGGCCGGCTTGAATTCTCCACGAACTTAGCAGGGTGTTGCGGAATTCCTCATAGGACCGGTCGAAACTCTGCCGCGCGCGCTTCCATGTCTCGCGGGTCATGTGGCGATAGTCCTGTTCATAGACGGACATCTGAAAGCGCCCCGACTGCTCGACGGCACGCGTCATCTCAATCGGGTTCTGACAAACATCTGCACCAAAAACGTTCCGGAACGCATCCATCATCGCCGCGTGCAGCGGGTTGGTGGTCTCGAACCGCGTCATCAGCAACCGCACATCGCTGAACTGTTTGGGCAACGAGATCCCCGCATCCTCCGCCAGGGCACCGAAGCCGTCGGAAATATCCTGCATCGCGTCGCCCAACTGACCGAGATAGCTGGTGGTGCTGTCATATTCCCAGTAGCCGGGACCGGAGGGAATATAGAGTATGTCCGCCGCAAAGGCCGCGTTCAGGGACTGGTAGCCAATGGCCGGCGGGCAGTCGAAAATAATCAGGTCGTACTGATCATCCGGTAATTCCGACAGGTAGCGCGACACGCAACCGAAGAAACTCCAGGCCTTATGGAGCGATCGATACTGTGCGCTGGCGAATTCCACGAAGGCAGCGTTGGCACAGCTTGGGATGATATCAATCGTCGGCCAGCAGGTCGGTTGTATGAAATCCTGAACACGTTGCGCACCACTTGACTGGACGTCTTCGGGCAACTCGTCCGAGGAAGGGTAGGGGCAGTCATCGGGATCATCATAACTATCCGCGATCCGGTCCGCCTCGCGGCACAGGTCCCGACACATGATCCCCCAGACTGTACTCCATTCCTTGACCTCGGTCAGACCCATCGAGTGGGTCAGCGTCGCCTGCGGATCGAAGTCGATGCACAACACACGATAGCCATCCAGCGCGGCGGCGTGCGCCAGATGCTGGGCCACCACGGTTTTGCCGACACCGCCCTTGAAGTTGGACACCGCCACGCGCATCGCGCGCCCCTTGGGACGCTCGGGAAGCAGCGATTTGCCTCGGAACCGCACGCGACGGCGAAGCTCGTTGATCTCCTGCAAGGTGAACCAGCGCTGCCGCCCGTCTTCCTCGGTCACGCCTTGCGGCAGCGACGGATCGTCGGCAAGCTTCTTGCGCAGCGTATCGGCAGCCACATCGAACATGAAATGGCTGATCTCCCAGATGGAAAAGGGGCGCAGCGTCTTTACCTCGCTCGGAGAAAAGGTGGCCCGGCGAACTGCGGCTTGCTGTGCAAGGCTGCGTTCGTTCATTTTCTGAAGGTCAGAATGATCTCTCATTGCCTCTGCTCTTGTAATTATCCTCGAAGTAACAAATAACGGGATTAGGGATATTCGCAAAACGTAAATTTCAAAATCCCGCAATTCGTGATCTCCGATGGAAAACGGGGAAATGAGATAAATAATGCGCAGATCCCGACGATATTTGGTGACAGCAACCGGCTACACACTCGATATAAGGTGACATGAAGGCGTTCATTGGGTGACACTCAAGCTGTCACCCTTCTCCTTTA